>JAQULY010000122.1 GCA_028718445.1 Kiritimatiellia bacterium | reverse complement strand
CGGCACTGGGAATCATGGGCGGCCTGGACAAGAACGCGTTGGCGAAAGGCAAACCGGAACTGCACCGCGAACTGGATCGGGCGGAGTTCATGCTGGCCTCCGGGGGCTTCTTGCCAGGCTTCGATCATACGATTCCGCCGAACGCCTCCTGGGCGAACTATGAATATTTCGTGGAACATCTCAAAACGATGATCGGCCTCTAGAACGACGTCGTAGAAAGCCAACTATTCATGCGCGATCTCTATCTGCACCCAACGGCGGCCTACATCATCAACCACGGCGCCACGGCCAGGCCGGTGGCCACCACCGCGCGCGAGCGGAAATGTCTTCGAGAGCTCGCGGCGCAAGTGGCGGAGGTGGCGGCTTTGCCGCGTCAGCGCCGAACCGAGCGCCTGTGGACCGAGCACAACCGTCTGGTCAAAACCCGGCCCATATTTGCCGTCTATCCTGAAGTCGGCTGGGCCGACCTGGTGCCGTCATCCGCCCTGACAATCGAGACGCCGTTCTGGCGCAATCAGGAATGGTACTTGCGCCATCTTCTATACCGAATCCGTTTCCTGCGCGATGACTTCGTCATCAAGCCGGAGATCGTCAGCGCCATAGACTACCGCGTGGAGCATGCCGATCTGGGCTTCCCGGCTGTCTTTGACAGCGTGGCCGAGACCAGCGCCTATGTGGCAAGGCCCGCTATCTCTGACTATGGGCAGATCGCCAATTTCCGGATGCCGGAACTGGTGGTCGAACCTGGACACACCGAGGAGCGCTACGCCCGCCTGCGGGAGGTTTATGACGGCCTGCTGGATGTCCGCAAGAAGTGGTGCTGCTATTTTTCCGTTCATCAACCCGATGAGGCTGGGCGGCTACGCGGCATTCAGCAGCTCATGCTGG
Source organism: Kiritimatiellia bacterium (assembly GCA_028718445.1). Classification (GTDB taxonomy): domain Bacteria; phylum Verrucomicrobiota; class Kiritimatiellia; order RFP12; family JAAYLN01; genus JAQULY01. The sequence continues at coordinate 11,591 of JAQULY010000122.1, read as the reverse complement.
ACATGTACGACAATCCCAATTGGCTTCATGAACTGATGGAGTTGCTGACCCAAGCCCATATAAAACTATACCGCGAAATGGAAGCGACCGGGTTGCTGACGCCAAACACGGGCAATGACTATGTAAGCCCGGGCGGGATGGGATTCACCGACGAATTTCCAGCAAAGGAGGGCGGCTGCAGACTGTCCGAACTGTGGGTGCATGGCGTGGCGCAAAGCTACTCGGAACTGTCGCCCGAGATGCACGAGGAGTATGGGATCCGGTATCAGGCGCGCGTCATGGAACTGTTCGGCCTCAGCGCCTATGGCTGCTGCGAACCGTATACGCGCAAGTTCGATATCCTGCGGGCCATTCCCCATCTGCGCAGCGTCTCTGTCAGCCCCTGGTGCGATCTTGGCGTGGCCGCGGACAGACTCAAGGATAAGACCATCCTTTCCTGGAAACCCAATCCTTCGGTCGTGTTGCTGGAAAAGGATTTCGAACGGGTCAAACGGTACCTCAGGGACGGTCTTCACGCGGCCCGGAACTGCGTGCTGGAGGTCTTTCTGAAGGACATCGTCAGGCTTGAGCCGTGGCAATGCCGCCGCCTCACGGAGTACTGCGACTTCATGAGAAGCGCGCTTGGCGACTGATGGACACACTTGTGATGACAGATGGAGTAGTCATGAAACGCTCGAAACGTGTTCCCCTGAATTACCTGAGACGTCACCGCCGCCTGCTGCTCGACATGCACATTGGCGACTGGGATCCAAGGGCGTTAAGCCAGTACGACCCCAAAGTGGCGGTGGATCTGTGGCGTCAGGCTGGCGTGAACGCGGCGATGTTCTACTGTCAGTCGCATGTCGGGCTATGCTACTGGCCGACCCGCGTGGGCAAGATGCATGCGGGACTTAGGGGCCGCGACATCGTCGGCGAGACGCTCGATCTGCTGCACGCGCGGGATATGGCCGCCTGCGGTTACTACAGCCTCATTTTCAACAACTGGGCGTTCCTGGAGCATCCCGAATGGCGCATGGTCGGGGCCGACATCGCCGGCGAACCGGACCTGGAAGCCGCGTTCCGCAAGACAACCGGGCGCTACGGCAATTGCTGCCCCAACCATCCCGAATACCGGCGATTCTGCCAAGCTCAAATCGCCGAATTGATGGAAGCGTACAGCTTCGATGCCTTCTTCTATGACATGACGTTCTGGCCCAAGCGCTGCCTGTGTCCGGAATGCAGGCGGCGGTTCCGCGAAGAGGGCGGCGGTGAAATCCCGGAAACCGTCAACTGGCTGGACTCGCGCTGGTGCGCGTTCCAGGCGGCTCGCGAGCGCTGGCTTTCGGAGTTTGCGGGCCTGATGACACAAGCCGTCAAGGCGGTTCAACCAGACATACCCGTCTATCACAACTTCGCGACCGCGCCAGCCGATTGGTCGCTGGCGGTGCCGCTGGGAATCTCGGAGCACTATGACTTCCTTGGCGCCGACCTCTACGGCTCCCCCGAGGAGACCGCGTTCGTTGGGAAACTCTTCCAGAATCTGACGGCGCACCGGCCGCTGGAGATCATGACCAGCCGGTGCGAGACCTGCTTCGAGCACGAGCGCACCAAGAGTCTGGAAGAGATGCGCATGTCCGTCTACGCGACAATGCTGGAGTCCGGTGCGATGCTCTTCATTGACGCCGTCAACCCCGAGGGAACGCTGACGCCGGCCTCATACGAGCGCTTACGCGTGTTGTACGAGGAAGTCGCACCCTATGAAGCCTGGCTTGGAGGCGAGCCGGTCGAGGAGATCGGCATCTACTTCAGCAGCGAGTCTCGCATGTCGTTCCAGACGAACGGCAAGTCGCTGGGAGAGGCGAGCGGCGGGGAATATCCGCACGCACGATCCGTGCATGGCATCTGCCGTGTCCTGGAGCAGGCCCATCTGCCTTACGGTGTCATCACGCGGCGTCAATTGCCGGACTTGAGGCGTTACAAACTGCTGATCCTGGCCGACGTGTTGCGGATGGACAGGGAAGAGGCGGAGGCTTTCCGATGCTACGTCAAGGATGGTGGCAAGCTGCTTGCCACACGCTATACTTCGCTGACCGAAACGAACGGGCGGCGTGGCGACGACTTTCTCTTGGCGGATGTGTTCGGCTGCCACTTCGCCGACGACGACATCATGCAGCCGGCTTACCTCAAGTTCACCGATCAGACGCTCCTCCACTGCATCGCCCCGCAGCGGTACCTGAGCCACCGTGCGCCGAGCGGTTCGGGCATGTTGCGCTTGCGCGAGAAGTGCGAAGGCAAACCGTTAGCGTTTCTAGTAAGGTCCTTTGCCAACGAAGGCGGAACTGTTTTCGATAACAAGTGGATCAGCATCCACACCTTCCCGCCTTGGGAGGAAACCGGCGTTCCGATGATGGTGCGGAACCGGTACGGCCATGGGGAGTGCGTCTACTGCGCCGCCGATATCGAAGTCGTGAACAACGAAGCCAACGAGAGGCTACTCCTTCATCTGCTTGCGGATTTGTCGAAAGACCGTCCGGTGTGGCGTGCGGATGCTCATCCGTGCGTGCGGATGTCGGTGTTCCACCAACCGGAACTGGCACGCTACCGCGTGTCGCTGCTGAATGCGCAAAATAGACTGCCCGCCATACCGGTCGGGCAGGTAACCTTCCGGCTACGCCCGCCAGATGGGAGCCGTTTTGTCAAGCTCATGCGCATTCCAGACAGCCAATCAGTTCCATTCGAGACCGAAGCGGACGGCACTATCGTTGTCGTTGTTCGAAGTCTCGGCCTCTTTGACATGTTCGTGGCCGAATACCGATGAATGGGGGAGAACACGGACTTTCCATTTTCCGCCAGGGATGTCTGGTGGTTCATGCCCGGGGAATGGATGGCGTTCTACGGCAAGGAGTTCCGGTCTGACCCCGAAACCTATGCCAGTCAGGCAGCCTTGATCGGACGCTATCGGATCGACTCCTCTCCGGCGTACGCGGCAATAGGAACGGTGTGCGCGAGCATTGATGACGGCAAAATGGCCGATGATCTTGAGCGTTTGGCGGGAATCCGGTAGAGTGGCCGCATTTATGGCACCCGAGCTCACACGCCAGGAATTTGCCGCTGCGCCCCGCGAGCTGCTGCATCGCGGCCGTTTCGGCAATGCCACCGTGTGGCGTTTTCCGCGGGAAGGCGGAGTGTGGGTGGTCAAGGATTTCGCGGCATGCCCCTGGATTGTCCGCTGGACGCTGGGGGTCTGGCTGTCGGGACGCGAGTACCGCGCACTGTGCCGGTTGCGCGGCCTGACGGGAGTTCCTAGCGGGCCCTTCCGGTTGGACGCGTTGGCCTTCGGATACCGTTATGCGCCGGGGCAGCCTCTCAGGGGCCTGCCGGATGGCGCCTGCGGTCGGGACTTCTTTGAGCGGCTGGAAGAAGTGGTGCGCTCGGTACATGCCCGCGGCGTCGTGCATCTGGACCTGCGCAACGCGCGTAACGTGCTGGTGGGCGCGGACGGGCAGCCGGCATTGCTCGACTTCCAGTCGGCCATAAACACGAGCCGCTGGCCAGCGCGCTGGCGCGCCGGTCTGGAACGGATTGACTTGTCGGGTGTCTACAAACACTGGTTGCGTCACGATCCCGGCACGCTCGGGCCGGAGCGCGAAACGACGCTGCGCTGGCAGTTGCGGATGCGGCGCTGGTGGCGCTTTCGCGGGTACAGCCTGCCTGGCGCGCCGCAGCGCCCGCTGCGCGCGTGTGAACGCGACCTGCTGGCCCGCGCCGGGAATGTGAACCCGTCGGCAGTCAATGAGAAGGATGGAGAAGGTTAATGTCGTTACTTTCGCCGATTAATGCCCTGTTCAACCATTCCGGCCTGCGCCGGTTTGTCGTGCACACCAGGCAGCCGCTTGCGCTGGCCGGCGCCTTGATCGCGCTCTGGTTTGTGGAACCGTCGCCATGGTTCTGGTACGGACTGGCGGTGTCGCTGGTGGGCGCGGTCGGCCAGTGGTGGTGCTTTGCCTGCATCATGACCTCACAGGAACTGGCCGTCAACGGTCCCTACCGGTTCGTGTGCAACCCGATGTACCTGACGCGGTACCTGCTGGTGCTGGGGCTGGTGCTGACGCTCGATCCGACGCGGCCGTGGCGCTGGCTGCTGCCGGTCGGCTACACGGTGCTGTACCTTTTCTTCATGCATAACCGCGTTCGGCGCGAGGAACGCAAGCTGACGCCGATCTTCGGCGAAGCCTACCAACGCTACCTGCGGGCGGTGCCGCGCTTCGTTCCCAGTCTGCGGCCGTACCCCGGCGGACGTACGCTGTTCTGGAATCCGGTGGCGTTCAAACGCAATCACGGCGCGCGCAACGCCGCGATTGTGCTGTGCGGATATGCGCTTGCCTATGCGCTGGTACACCATGTGTTTCCATGTTGCCGCTAACCCGAACGTCGCGCTCCACAAGGCTGCAAGATTAGAACCATGCTGTATCGTACGCTAGGCAAGACAGGACTCAGTGTTTCGCAGCTTGGTTTTGGGGCCATGCGCATGCCAATGCAGGGCAGTGGCGAGGCCATGCGCGTGGATCGCGCTCTGGCCTTGCCGATGTTGCGGCGGGCTTTCGACCTGGGAGTAAACTACTTCGACACCGCAGTTGGGTACTGCAACCAGGACAGTCAGCGTGTCGTAGGCGAGGCCCTGCAAGGTGTCCGCGACCGCGTTGTCGTCTCGACCAAGAATCCCGAATATGGCGAGGACGAACGCGCCTGGTGGCACCACCTTGAGAATAGCCTGGAAAGGTTGCGTACCGATTACATCGATGTCTACAACCATCACGGACTGAGCTGGCAGACATGGGTGGACGCGGTCGAACCACGCGTGGCCAAGTGGATGGTGCGTGCACGGGATCAAGGCCTGGTACGGCATATCGGGTTTTCTTTCCATGACGTCCCTTCCTCCCTGAGCCGACTGATCCGCACCGGTTACGCCTCGGTGGTCACGGTGCAGTACAACTTGCTCGACCGTCAACTCGAAGAGGCGATCTCCGAAGCCCATGCCGCAGGGATCGGCGTTGTTGTCATGGGTCCCGTAGCGGGAGGCCGTCTGGGCGACAGCAGCGCCGTGCTGGGCGGACTGGTGCCGGGCATCGAGCGGGTGCCGGAGCTGGCGTTACGCTTTGTTTTGTCCAACCCACATGTGAGCGTGGCCCTGTCGGGTATGAGCACGCTGGCGATGGTCGAGGAGAATGTGCGCACCGGATCTGACCGCATCGCCATGCGGGAGACAGACCGGGTCGCGATTACGGCGCACATGGAACGCCTGCGGAAATTGGCCAGCCTCTACTGCACAGGTTGCGGGTATTGTCAGCCATGCCCGCACGAGGTCGCGATTCCACGGATCTTCGAGTATTTCAACCGCGGTCGCGTATATGGGCTATGGGGCAGCGCTCGCGCCGGATATGCGGCCACTGAAGCCCGGGCGCGCGCCACGGCATGCGTGAAGTGCGGCGAATGCGAAGCCAAATGCCCGCAGCACATCGCCATTCGCAAGCAGCTTGATGAGGCTGATGAAGCCTTGCGGCAGACCGGTGCGGATGGCGCCGAACCCGCAGGGACGGGCGGCCGATGAATAGCGAAGTCTGGCGCCATCGCGTGGACCGCGCGGGTGAGATGTGGGATCTGGCGGCGCGATTGGCGGCACGTTTGACGCGCGGCAGCGTGGTGGCGCTGCATGGCGAAATGGGCGCCGGGAAGACCACGTTTGCACAGGGCCTGGCCGCGGCGTTGGGCATCCGTCAGCCCGTTACCAGTCCCACTTTTACGATCGCCTTGGAGTACCCGCTACCGCATGGCGGTGTCTTCGTGCACATGGACTTGTACCGGCTGCGTCACGCCGATGAGTGGATGTCCACCGGCATTGACGACTACATCGAAAGCGGCGCCATCGTGGCGGTGGAATGGCCCGAACGCGCCGGCGCGCATTTCCCGCGTGAAGCATGGCATGTCGAGATCAGCCTGACGCCCCCCGCTACCGGGCAGCGTGAAGTCCTGATCTGGCACGCCACAGGCGACGCTTAAGCGCTAAGTTGCTTGCATCCAACGACTAACGCCAAACGGACGATTTGCCACAAAATATGGTGGACGTTCTCCGACGACCCACTATATATTGAGACCGCTGAGCTTTTCGGGTGGGTGCGCCGGACGCGCTGTTCGTTTGTGTCATCCGTTCTTTTTTGATGGTGTCATTCACACGCCCGTGGGCGTGCTTTAGTCGTGGTGAATTCCATGAGCATCGAGTCCTTGCAGAACTATGTCTTTACGTCGAAATACAGCCGCTATATTCCCGAGAAAATGCGGCGCGAAACCTTTGAAGAGGCCGTCGAACGCGTGATTGATATGCACCGGCGACATTTCGTCGCCAAGGGACTGGATATAGAGGATTTGCTGGGCATCTGCGAGCGCGGCATGAAGCGCCGCCTCATGCTGGGCAGCCAGCGGGCCATGCAATTCGGCGGCGATCCCATTCTGCGCAAGCACGCCCGTATCTACAACTGCACCACATCGTACTGCGACCGTCCGCGTTTTTTTCAGGAGGCGCTATGGTTGCTGCTATGCGGCTGCGGTGTCGGATTCTCGGTTCAGCGGCAGCATGTGGCAAAATTGCCGGATATCAGACGACCGGCAGGGGAGCGCGCCACTTTCGAGGTGCCCGATACCATCGAGGGCTGGGCTGATGCCTTGGGCGCACTGTTGTCAAGCTACTTCTCAAATGGGCAGTCTTTGCCGGCATATGCCGACAAGATCGTGGATTTCGACTACACGCGTGTGCGCCCCAAGGGACGGCCGATTTCTTCCGGCATGGGCCGCGCGCCGGGACCGGAGCCGCTGCGCCGCAGTCTCGAAATCATACGCCAACTCCTTGACCGCTGTCTCGACTCCGGGCAGACGCGCCTTCGTCCCATAGATGCCTACGACATACTGATGCACGCCTCCGACGCCGTGCTTTCGGGCGGCGTGCGTCGGAGCGCCACCATCTGCATGTTCTCCGTGGACGACGATGAGATGGCCGGCGCCAAGACCGGCAACTGGTTCAAGGAAAATCCGCAGCGCGCCCGCTCCAACAACTCCGCGATACTGCTGCGCGACAGCACCAGCCGCGAGCAGTTCAAGAAGCTGATGAAGTCGGTGCGCGAGTTCGGCGAGCCGGGCTTCATCTGGACCGACGATCTGGAGGCCACTTTTAATCCCTGTGGCGAAATCGGACTGTTGCCGCAGATCAACGGCGTGTCCGGCTTCGCCTTCTGCAACCTGTGCGAAATCAATATGGGCAGCGTCACCGACGAGGCGACCTTTCGCGAAGCGTGCGAGGCCGCGGCCGTGCTGGGCACGCTGCAGGCGGACTACACCGATTTCGAGTACCTTGGCGAAGTCAGCACCGCCATCGCGCGGCGCGAAGCGCTGCTCGGCATCTCGATGACCGGCATGATGGACCATCCCGAGGTGGCGTTCGATCCCGCCATGCAGCAGCGCATGGCCCGGTTTATTCTGGAAGTCAACGAGCGTGTCGCCCGGCGCATTGGCGTGAACCCCGCCGCCCGTGCCACCTGCGTCAAGCCGGCAGGCACCACGAGTTGCATCCTCGGCACCAGTTCCGGCATTCATCCGCATCATTCGCGGCGTTACTTCCGGCGCACGCAGGCCAACGAGGACGAGTTGCTGGTGGACTTCTTCAAGGCCCAGAACCCGCTGGCCGTGGAACCTTCGGTCTGGAACCCCAACGGCACCGACGTGGTGCTGACTTTCTGCATCGAGGCGCGGCCCGAGGCCCGCACCAAGCAGGACGTGGATGCCGTGCAGTTGCTTAAGGCGGTGAAGCTCACCAAGGAGAACTGGATTGACCATGGGCGCCGCCTCGATCGTTGCGCGGCGCCGTGGCTCAGCCACAACGTCTCCAACACGATCTCCGTGAAGGATGACGAATGGGCGCCGGTGATTGACTATATCTACGATAATCGCCAGGCGTTCGCGGGCATTTCGCTGCTGCCGGATGGCGGCGACCTGGACTACCCGCAGGCGCCATTCTGCGAGGTGCTGACCGCGCAGGGGATCGTGGATGCCTATGGCGTTGGCGCCATCATGTCATCTGGGCTGATCGTGGACGGGTTACAGGCTTTCGACGACAACCTCTGGGCGGCCTGCGATGCCGTGCTGGGACGCGGCGAAGACCTGGAGGCGCCCACGCCGCGCATCTATCCCAAACGCGTCTATGAGGCCATCGAGGCGGTGCGCGATGCCAAACGCGACTGGATCCGCCGCGCGCACAAGTTCGCGCTCAATTACTTCGGCAACGACGTGCTGAAGATGACGCGCTGCCTCAAGCGCGTCCATAACTGCAAGCTGTGGGAAGACCTCACGCGCACTTACGCGCCGGTGGATTACACGCAGTTGATCGAGCGACAGGACAATACCATCGTTTCCGAGACAGTGGCCTGCTCGGGCGGGAAGTGCGAATTGATCTAGTCTCCGGTCATCCGGCGGTGTGGCCGCATGACTCCGCGACCGCACGCGGTGTCACGCCGGCTTCGCGGGCGCGCGCGACGCAATCTTCGTATTCCGGCGAACGGGTGATCTCACGGCCGTCAAGCAGACCGATCTTCACGCGGATCGGGCCGAAAGGCGTCGTCGCCGTCTCGATACGCCGCGCCAGAGCGGTGCGGGCGACGGCGATGGCGCGGATGCCAAAGGTGGGCGTGGCCAGAAAAACCTGGCGCTTGAGTTCGTCGGCTTGCGCCGCGTCACAGAGCACGCTCAGTTTCAGCCCCGGTCGTCCCTTTTTCATGACGACAGGCGTGGCCCAGGCATCGAGGGCGCCCTGCGCCAGCAACGTGGCGATCGCATCGCCCACCCACTGTGGGTTGCAGTCGTCAAGATTGGTTTCCAGCAGCGTCAGCATGCGCTCTTCCAGGTCGTCGGCCGGCGTGCCGCTCTCCATCAGCGTGGCGCGCACGACATTCGGGCGCCGCCGCAAAGCGCGTTGACCGACGCCGTAGCCGCAGCGCAGCACTCTTCCGTGAGAGGGCGGTGCGGACAGGGCGGCGCGCCAACCGGCAAGCAGGGCCGCGCCGGTTGGCGTGACCAGTTCGAAGGGTTCGTCGGTCTGCTCGATCTCAAAGCCCTCCAGCAGGCGCATGGTGGCCGGGGCAGGGTTGGGCATTTCGCCGTGCGCGCAACGGAGCGTGCCCTGGCCTGCCGGCAGTGGACCGACGCGCACGCCCTCGATACCCAGTTGCTCGAGCGCCAGGCAGCAGCCAGCAACATCGGCAATGGCGTCGGCGGCGCCGACTTCGTGGAAATGAATGTCGGCGATGGCCACCCCGTGCACCTTGGCTTCGGCCGCGGCCAACCGCTGAAACACTCCCAGCGCGAGCGACCGCGCCTTCGTTGGCATGTCGGCATGCTCGATGATCTCCGCGATCGCCGCCAGACCGCGGTGGCCGCCGGCGGCATGCGCGTGCTTGCCATGCCCAATCCAGGTCGTATCGGGCGCGGTGGGCGTCCGGACGGTGGCGCGCGTTGCGCGAATGCCATGGACGGTGACGGATTCAGCCGTGATTTCGACCGGCTCAGGCACGATCTGGCGGACGCGCTCGGCCAGGGGCCGCAATTCCACGCCGAGGTCCAGCAGCGCGCCCAGCAACATGTCGCCGCTGGCGCCGCCCAAGCTGTCTATCGAGAGATAACGCATGCAAACATCTTCCGGCATGTCCATCCGGCGGTCAAGGTCGCTGAGGCACATTTGCTGGCTTATTGAGAGTCAAGTCCCGCAGCGGCTCGAGACACCGCGCTAGGATGCCCTGCATGTAGGCTATGAGTACGCCGTAGTTGGTGATGGGCACGCCGGCCGCCGCGGCCAGGTGTATGCGGTAGTGCATCTCGCGCCGGTTCAGCATGCAGGCGCCGCAGTGCACGACGAGCGCGAAGGATTTCAGGTCGCGGGGATATTTCATACCGCTCGTGTGCTCGAAGACCAGACGCTTGCCGGTGTGCTGGCGTAGCCAGCGCGGCAGCTTGACCGTGCCGATATCGTCCGATTGGCGATGATGCGTACAGCCCTCTGAAATCAAAACACGATCGCCGTCCTTAAGCGTTTCGACGGCTTCAGTGCCGCGCACGAGCGAAGTCAGGTCGCCCTTGTAACGAGCAAAGAGGATCGAAAATGACGTCAGCGGCACGTCGCGTGGCGTGTCGGCCGCGACCTTGGCGAAAGCCTGCGAGTCGGTGATGACCAGCCGTGGCGCACGGTTCAGGGCGGACAGCGTCTCGCGCAGTTCGTGCTCCTTGGTCACGACGGCGATGGCATCGGCTTCGAGGATGTCCCGAATCGCCTGTTGCTGCGGCAGAATCAGGCGCCCCTTGGGTGCGGCCTTGTCAATGGGCGTAACCAGCACGACGATGTCCGCCGGGCTCAGCAGATCCCCGACGAGCTCGAATCTGCCGGACTCCTCAGGCACGATCCGGGCGAGCGCAAGTTTCAGGTTCTCCACGCCGTCGGCGGTCAGCGACGAGACCGCATACACCGGCGCCTTGGCCAACGCGGCGGCTTGCTGCAGCGCCTCTCCCGATGGTGGCGTCAGATCGCACTTGTTGAAGACCACGATCAGCGGGATATTTTTGGCGCGGATGAGTTCGAGTATTTGCCGTTCGAAGTCGCCGAGACTGTACTCAGCTTCGGTAACAAGCAGCGCGACGTCAGTCTTGTTGAGGACGTCGCGGGCGCGCTGAACGCGCATTGCGCCCAACTCGCCGGTATCGTCCAGACCAGGTGTGTCAATCAGCACCACCGGCCCGAGCGGCAGCAGTTCCATGGCCTTGAAAACGGGGTCGGTGGTGGTTCCCTTGACCGCCGAAACGATGGCCACATCCTGTCCGGTCAGCGCGTTAATTAGACTCGACTTGCCGACGTTGCGACGTCCGAAAATGGCGATGTGCACGCGTTCGCCGCGCGGCGTTTGATTGAGGGAATCGCCGCCCGCCGGCGCGAAGGACGCCTTGTCCTCATCCAGTCTCATGCCGTAACCATACGCCTTGCCGCGGACGCCCGCAAGCCCAGTATTGCGGCGCAACGGCCAATCGCCTACACTGTGGCGCATGGACAAGCCGTTGGTCATCATTCCGACCTACGACGAACGCGACAACGTCGGCCCGATCGCCGCCGCGGTGCTGGGCAGTCTGCCCGGCGGCGACGTGCTCTTCGTGGACGACAATTCGCCTGACGGCACCGGGGCTTTGCTGGACGACATGGCGCGCGACAATCCCCGCGTGAAAGTGCTGCATCGCCCCGGCAAACAGGGGCTGGGACGCGCCTACATCGCCGGATTCCAATGGGCGCTGGCGCGCGACTACGCCTATGTGTTCGAAATGGACGCGGATTTTTCGCACGACCCCCATGAGTTGCCGAACTTCATCGCCGCCGCCCGTGAGGCCGACTTGATTTTGGGATCGCGATATATTGGCGGCATCCGCGTCATGAACTGGCCGATGAGCCGCCTGCTGCTCAGCACCGGCGCGGCGGGTTTCGTGCGCCTGGTGACGGGGCTGCCGGTCTGCGATCCTACCGGAGGATTCAAGTGTTT
>JAQULY010000121.1 GCA_028718445.1 Kiritimatiellia bacterium | reverse complement strand
TTATGGATTCGCCTCGCTGGGGAGTTAACAATTGCCGAAAACGGGTTAGGAAAATTCAGGAGGCCGCCGCTGAGATTTGGGGGGCGGAGGCCGTTGCACGGCTCGGAGTCGGACCGAGAGATGCTCGATTGGAATCATACGAAGCAGATGAGGACGATTCCTAGTGGTTTCAAGTTGGTTAGGTTAGTGCTTCATGCCATTCCGGTACCCCTACCTCTCGATTGCGTTCAAGTTGGACGCGATGCTTTCTAAAGGGACTATCACTCGCATGGCGAACGAAGGCGAGCCCAAGGCTCGCCCCAAATTTACTGTTTGTCGGCTTTGCGTTTCAGCCCGAACAGTAGCTACGCCCGCATGCCCGTCTCGAAATAATCCCGTCCGAGCGCCGTGACGCCATCAATTGTGCTGAACACCGCCAGGTTGATATCAGTCTTCGAATCTGGCCTCCACGGCTCTTGAACAGCTTCATCGCGGCCACTGCTTGTTCCTCAGGGCTGACCACGTCGACGCGTGTTAGCGATGGGGCGGCTTCAGTCTGTCTGTGACAATGTGTGTATTTTCACTTGGGCAAGAATGCTATCCTCAGTGCAGTCGGCCGAGTTCGGCCATACGCAGACGTTCACCGTAGTTGGGCGAATCGCTGTCGTGGTTCTACGGTCGACATTACACAGGTCGTTCGCCGCTCCTTGAGAGCGTACAGGGAAATTGGCGCTATCATTGGACGATTGTAGGAATCAAATACTTCAGACTATAAGGATATTTTATGGACTTCTTAGAGATAGATGATAGCGTCGAGGCAGTTAAGCGTGCCGATGGTGTCGCCGCCACCACTGCCGCTGCAGCGAAAGTTGTAAGTATCGCGGCGCTTAATAGCGTTATTTTTGCTGGTAATGAAATATTCTCTGGTCGACTTGGTAAAAAAATGTCTGAAGTTGTCGAGCGCGAAAAGGAAAAGATGAAAAAATAGAACTGCTTTCATTTGCGTTTGTGCTAGCGTGTCATCGTTCTGATGGTATAAGCTGAAGTTTTGCGCAAATACTTTGCAGACCTAGGGTTAATTCTAAAGGACGCCGAAAATGCCAGTCAAAAAAATTGATGATTTGAAGGACCGGGAAGAAAGGAGAGCAGGTCAGCAGTGGCAACGAGTTCTTAGGATTCCTGACCTGACAACACTCGAGTTGGACTATATCTGTGATCGCCATCAGGGCAGTTCCGACGATGAGATTCGTCAAGCAATTTTGAATCGTAGAGGCGGAAAATAACAGGGCCCAACAAAACCCATTCTTATCGTGGTAATAATTATGTAAATATTGTGGTAGTAAGCACCAGAGTAACTGTGGCACATGCGCCATGCCTCGGCGCTGTTGCTACTGCTGATCTAAAAAGGAAGCTAAATTTCCTTCTTTTTGCGGCCTGTTATGATGAACGCATCGGTATTGTTAGCGATTGTTATGTATGTCCGATTTCGGGTGCGGACCGCCGAGTTTCATGCAGACCGTTTTCGTCAATTTTCTGAAACCATGCTGAATTTCTGGTCCTCCGGAATTTTAGCGATTCTTACAGGTGGCGAATTGACCAGCCTAGGATTGCTACGGCAACTAATGTCGTTACCGAAGCCAAGATGTTGAGTTTGCAAATAAGTTGGGCATGGCGGATGGGAACAACGACTTGGTGCAGCGCAATGTCGACCTGGTCCCGGACCTTTGCCGTAGTCGAATCCGCTCCCTTCAACATGATCTGCCCCATAGCCTCCTTGCTCGCGGACAGAGCGGCGTTCAGGATGCGCTCGGACTTTTCCTTGGTGTCTGCGGCCCAGCGCTGTGCCAGGGCCTCCATTTCCTCCTTGTACGTGTCGAGCTGTGCCTGCTGGGCCTTGGCGCTGTCGATGAGCAGGCGGTTGTTTATCGTCTGCAGCACCAAAATCGGATCGTCCCGCGCGACGGCGATGCCGTGCTTCGCGGCGATCTCCCGGATCAGTTCCTCAATCTGGTCGGACATCACAGCACCGTCGCGTTGTCTAACTGCCCAAACAACTGCCCCTTGATGATCTTGAGGCGCTGGCGTGTCATGATCGTCAGCGTGGCCATGGCCAGCGCTTCGTCGAACGTCAGCCGCTCCTGCAGCATGTCGCTGAGGTCCCGCCCGTAGGTCTCACCCTTTAACTCCGGAATCTGGATGATGGCGGAGACGCGATCCCTGTTCGTGACATAGGCCTTCATGTGCTCGAATCGCTTTCCCTCGTGCGTGACCGGCCCCCAGTACGGATTGAGCCAGACGACGAACAGGGCCTCGGTCGGGAACTGGCCAGCCAACTGCGCGAAGCCGCTCACGGTGTCGAGCAACGACTGGCCTCCGGTGACCACGGTATGCACGACCAGCTGATGCCCCATGTCGGCCAGCAGCGCCGGCACCTGGTTGCTGATGAGGTAGTGGGACAGCGGCACGAACGAGCTCGCGCCGTTGTCGATGATGACGTCCTCGGACGATCCGGCGACCAGATCGACCAGGGCGTCGAAGTTGCGCGTGTTGATCTCGTCGCCCTCCAACAGCTGGATGCGTTTGACGTCCAGCCCCCGGTACCCGTGGAAGGTGGAGTTGACCGGATCGGTGTCGATGTTCAGCGGCTTGCCGCCTTTGCTGGCTTTGTATTGGGCGAGCACGGCGGCGGCGAACGATTTGCCGACACCTCCCTTACCCTGCAGCAGAATGTGTATTTTTGCCATTACAGTAGGTCCTCTTTCCTGGGTGTCGCGTTGAAGGTGAAGCCGGCGCCGGCTACTGGCGATGACGCGACCGAATGTGCCCGCGTTTTCGTTGCCGGCTTCTGTTGAACGGGTTTGTCGTTCCCCATGTCGGGTTCCGTGGACGGCGTCTTGGCCGTTTGATTTGGTTTGGCGACCAGGCGGTTTGCGTACTTCAGGAAGGAGTCGTAGCCGAAACCGATCCGCTTCGATTCGCGCATGTTCGTCCATATCGCCTTGACGGAGTAGCCGGCTTCCACCGCCGCGCGGACGTCGTCGACGACGGCGAGGAAGGCCACCAGGTTCCTGTCGCGAAGGCTTTTGTTTTGGCGCTTGATCCACTCGCCAAGCTGATCCGGATAACTCTTTTCCATGTCGATTTCTCGTCAATTCATCCGCTGTTGAACGCGGTTTTCTGTCAACTGAGGCCCTATTAAGCGCGGTTTTTCGGCCACTGGGATTGGCCTTCATCAAACGTCGCACGGTTGAGACCAATTTTTCGGCATATCGAAAACGATCGCGCTCGTTTGTGCCAAAACAAGGCGTAAATCGAAGTGGCGATGGTACGATCTCATGGCGTAATCGACTCGCAGAGGCGGGCAAGATAGGTGAAGTAGGCCCACCCGCAAGCGGGTTGTCCTTCTTCACTTCCCCTTATTCGCGCCTGCGGCGCTCAACGGGAATCTTGCTCTGCGAGGCCAGACGGCTGCCGCCGTCCAAACGAGGTCAAACCATGGAAAAACCGACCAGGAAGAGCAGCCCGCCGGCCAAGGTGTATTGCCTGCCGGACGAGCGCCGGCAGTTGGAAGGCATGGCCCGCGCCGCCGGCCTGAGCTTGTCGGCATACCTGCTGGCGGTTGGCTTGGGCTACCGCGTGAGCGGCATCCTGGACAACAAGCGTGTCGAGGAACTGGCCCGCATCAACGGCGACTTGGGCCGGCTCGGCGGCCTGCTCAAGCTCTGGCTGACCGACGACCCGCGCACCGCCGAGTTCGGCGAAGCGACCATACGAGCTTTGCTCTCAAAGATCGAATACACCCAAAGCAAGATGCTCGAGGTGATGCGTTCGGTCGTTCTGCCCAGGGCCGGGCGGTAATACTTTAGCCGCTAAAGTGCCGAGGAGGAATGCTGTGATCGCCAGGCACATCCTGATGAAGTCGGTGAAAAAGAGCAACTTTGCCGGACTCTTGCGATATCTGACCGACACCCAGGAGAAAAACGAGCGGGTGGGCGAAGTCACCGTGACGAACTGCCAAAACGACACTGTCGACGCGGCTTTGCTTGAGATCCTCAACACGCAGGCGCAGAATTGTCGCGCTAAGTCGGACAAAACCTACCACCTCGTCATCAGTTTCGCTCCGGGCGAATCGCCGGATTCGTCGGTGTTGAAGGCGATCGAGGACAAAATCTGTCGCGGACTGGGATATGGCGAGCACCAGCGTGTCAGCGTTGTTCACCACGACACCGATAATTTGCACATCCAGGTCGCGATCAACAAGATCCACCCGGCGCGCCACACGATCCACGAGCCGTACAACGACTACAGGACGCTGGGTGCTCTATGCGAGAGCCTTGAACTCGAATATGGCTTGAAGTATTGCAACCACCAGGCGCGCAAGCGGGGCGGCGAGAACTTGGCGGAGGACATGGAGCACCATGCCGGCGTCGAGAGCCTGCTGGGCTGGATCAAGTGCGAGTGCCACGGTCAAATCCAGGCCGCGCAATCATGGGAGGCTCTACACGAGATTATGCGGGAAAACGGCCTTGTGCTGCACGAGCGCGGCAACGGACTGGTGTTCACTTCCGAAGACGGCATCACGGTCAAGGCCAGCTCCGTCGATCGCGCTTTTTCAAAGAAGAACATGGAGGCCCGGCTCGGCCGGTTCGAACCGTCACTGGCGTCTGGCGATGCCCACCCTCCAAAGCGGAAATACGAAAAGCGTCCAATGCGGTCCCGCGTCGACACGACCCAGCTATACGCGCGGTATCGCGCTGAGCAAACCGACGTCCAATCGCAGCGGGCGCTGGCCTGGGGCAAAGTCAGGGAAAGGAAGGACCGCCTGATCAAGGCCGCCAAACGGCGCGGAAGGCTGAAGAGGGCGGCCATCAAGCTTGTCGGCGCGGCGCGGCTGGAAAAGAAGGCGATGTATGCCCTCACCAGCCGGTCCCTTGTGAACGACATCGCTAGGATCAATGAGTTGTACTTCCGGGAGCGGCAGGCGATCTACGACAAGCACCGGCGGCGGGCCTGGGCCGACTGGCTACGAGCGCAGGCCGTCGCCGGAGACGAGGAGGCATTGGCAGCGCTGCGGGCGCGCGGCGCCGCACACCCGCTGCAGGGAGACACCCTGACCGGCCGCTGCAGGGGGGCCGCCCCGGGAGTGCTGCCCGAGCAGGACGGTGTGACCAAGAAGGGCACGATCATCTATCGAGCCGGCGCGACGGCGCTGCGGGACGACGGCGACAGGCTGCAGGTGTCGCATGGCGCCACGCAGGAGGGGCTGCAGGCCGCGCTGCGGATCGCGATGCGGCTCTATGGCACGAACATCCGCGTCGACGGGACGGACGCGTTCAAGGAGCAGATTGCCCTTGCCGCCGTTGGGGCGCGCTTGGCTGTCCACTTCGACGCGGCCGGGCTGGAGGCGCGGCGCCAAGAACTTTTACAGCAGGCAACAGCGAAGGAGCACGACCATGATCGACCCAACGGACGACGAACTGCTGGAGGCCGCCCTGTCGGCGGTGAACCAGGAACCACCGGAAGCACAAGACCACCAGGGGCAGGGCGGCCCGGCGCCGAAACCGCCGCAACGAGGGCCGCTCGGCCCGACGCTGGCGGGATTGGACAAGCGCCGCCGCCCGCAAGCCGCCACCGTCTGCGAGGGCTGTCCGAACTCGGTGTGGTTCGCATCCCAAGTGGAGCTGAGGTGCTATTGCCGGGTGATGTACCTCGTTACTTGGAGCAGCAAGGAACCGCAGCAACTGACGTCCTGCGACGGCGCCTACCTGGTGTAGGAATGGATAACGCTGCGCTCGCGGCGGCGGACCGGTACGTATTTGAGCGAGAACAAAAGCGATGCAACGGCTTCGATATACCGAAGCACGGACGATATGATGGTTATGTCGGCTCGGCCGTTTTCGCGGGGATTCGCATGGTCGACGAACAGGCCCTGGCGCTTCTCAAGCTTGGCCGGGACATCATGGTAGTGCCCGTCGACGATGCCACGGCGCGCCGCCTCAAGCGGCTCTCCCTGGGCCACGACATCGCCATCAATCGCGACGGGCGCATCAGGAAGAAAGGACGCACGCGATGAAGGACTCGTACAACAATGCGGTCGGCCCGCAGGTGCGCCGGCGTAAGAGTGGACCTGGCAGTATCATCCCGGCGCTCGCGCTGCTGTCGCTGGTCGGCGGATTGCAAACGGCCACGCAGTACTTCGCGCGCGACTTCAGCTACCAGGCGACGCTGGGTTCCCATGTCGACCGGATCTACCCGCCTTGGGCCATCGTGCGCTGGGCCAGCAAGTGGTACGTCCACTATCCAGACGCGTTCATGCGGGCGGGAAGCTTCGGCATCCTGGCCGCCGGCGTCGCCCTGTTGGTGCTGGCGATCGTCCGGATGCTGGTGGCGAATTCGTCGAGGGCGAACGAGTACCTGCACGGGTCGGCGCGCTGGGCCAACGTCGACGACATCCGCGCGGCCGGGCTCTTGCCGAAGAAGCAGTCGCCGTGGCGCCGGCTCACCGGACGCGCCCAAGCGGCACACGCCGGCGTCTACGTCGGCGCCTGGATCGACCCGAAGGGGCGGCTGCACTACCTGCGCCACGACGGTCCCGAACATGTGGCCACCTACGCACCCACCCGTTCGGGCAAGGGGTTGGGCCTGGTCATTCCCACCTTGCTATCCTGGCCGCACAGCGCCGTCATCACGGACCTGAAGGGCGAGCTGTGGGAGATCACGGCTGGTTGGCGCCAACGCCACGCGAAGAACAAGGTGCTGCGTTTCGAACCGGCGGCGAGTAATGGCGGCGTGTGCTGGAACCCCCTCGACGAGATCCGCGTCGCCACGGAGCACGAGGTCGGCGACGTGCAGAACGTGGCCACCCTCGTCGTCGACCCTGACGGCAAGGGTCTTGAAACGCACTGGCAAAAAACCAGCCGCTCGCTGATCGTCGGCCTGATCTTGCACGCGCTCTACAAGAGCAAGGCGGACGGCACGGTCGCCACGCTGCCGGGCATCGACGCCATGATGTCCGATCCCAAGCGGGCAATCGGCGAACTGTGGATGGAGATGATCACCTTCGGCCACATCTCCGGCCAGAACCATCCCGTCGTCGGCGCCGCCGCGCGCGACATGATGGACCGGCCCGAGGAGGAGGCCGGCTCCGTCCTGTCCACGGCCAAGTCCTATCTGGACCTATACCGCGATCCGGTCGTGGCGCGTAACGTCAGCCGTTCCGACTTCAGGATCAAGGACCTGATGAACCACGACAGTCCGGTCAGCCTCTACATCGTCACGCAGTCGACGGACAAGGCCCGTCTGCGCCCGCTGGTGCGCGTGATGATGAACATGATCGTGCGCCTGCTCGCAGACCGGATGGAGTTCGAGCGGGTCGGCGCCGGCCTGTCCTGGTGGGGCCGCGTCAAACGCATGATTGGATTTTCTTCCAATGATGGCGAGTTGCACGTCCGCACGAAGAAGGCCTACAAGCATCGTCTCCTGGCAATGGTCGACGAGTTCCCCAGCCTGGGCAAGCTGTCGATCCTGCAGGAGTCTCTGTCGTATGTCGCCGGCTACGGCATCAAGTTCTACCTCATCTGCCAGGACATCAACCAGCTCAAGAGCCGGGAGGAGGGCTACGGGCCGGACGAGACGATCACATCGGGTTGCCATGTGCAGAACGCCTTCCCGCCAAACCGTCTGGAGACAGCCGAGCACCTGTCGAAGCTTTGCGGCCAGACGACGGTCGTCAAGGAGCAGTTCACGACCAGCGGCAAGCGCGTTTCTCCGTTGTTGGGGCAGGTGTCCTACACCCAGCAAGAGGTGCAGCGCCCCTTGCTGACGACCGACGAATGCCTGCGCATGCCCGGGCCAAGGAAGGAGGGCGAGCTGATCGTCGCCCCCGGCGACATGGTCGTGTACGTAGCAGGATTCCCGGCAATCTATGGCAGGCAACCGCTGTTCTTCCAGGATCCGATATTCACGGCCCGCGCTGCAATCGCTGCACCGAAGCAGTGTGATCGGTTGCGCAACCTCTATGCATCTGAGCCGGGCGAGGAGATCCGGCTATGAACTCGCTGTGGACGCGGTTTGCCAACTGGACCGCCGTTCTCGGCGCCGGGTCGGTCGCCCTCGGGGGCATCTGCTACGCCATCGGCATCCGCGTCAACACGAGCAGGAGCATTCCGCTCGGCCTCTACCAGGTGAGCGACGGGGCAGTCGCGCGGAACGCCTATGTCATGTTCTGCCCGCCGCAGCTGGGCGTGTTCGAGGAGGCGCGTCGGCGCCACTATATCCAGGCGGGCCTCTGCCCAGGCGGATACGGCTACATGATGAAGAAGGTCATGGGGCTGGCGAGCGACGTTGTCGAAGTCGCCGACGACGGCGTCCGCGTGAACGGAAGGCTGCTGCGCTTCAGCGTCCCGCTCAACGTGGACAAGGCGGGCCGGCCGCTGCCTCGCCTGCGAACGGGACGCTTCAGGCTGGGTGACGCCGAGCTGCTGCTGATGACCGATGTGAACCCGGCTTCGTTCGACGGACGCTACTTCGGACCAGTCGGCCGCAGCCAGGTCGTCGCCGTCGTCGCGCCGCTGCTCACCTGGTAGCGAATGGCGGCGGGCGCCGCTTACTCCTCAAATCCGTTTTTCTGCTGTTCCAACGTTCAAAGGAGATGCGAAATGGGTCCGATAGACACTTCAATCGTAATGGCTCTCGATGCGGGCGTGACCATGGCGGCGGCCGTGGACGAGAAGTTGGCGGACGCGCTCGTCCCAGGCTTCCTGGCTGAGTTCTCGCCCGACGAGGCCGATCTGGCAGGTGCCTTCGTCGAAAACGCGATGAGTGAGCGCGACGCGCTGGATAGCGCCGACGACCTGGTGGACGCATTGTCCGCCGCCGGTGGCAGGGACAGGGAGTAACCATCATGAACGAGATCACCAAACCATTCGTGGACGCCGTTGCGGGACGGCTGATCGAGCAACTGCGCGCCGGCACGGCGCCCTGGCAGAAGCCATGGGAGGCGGGCGAACCGGGCGGCCACCTGCCAATGAACCCCACCACCGGCAATCGCTACAACGGAATCAACGCCGTGAACTTGATGTGCCAGGGACGCGAGGACCACCGCTGGATGACCTACAAGCAAGCGGCAGCGGCCGGCGCCAACGTCCGCAAGGGTGAGAAGGGCACCCCGATCCAATACTGGAAGTTTAGCGACGAACAGCCGATGGTCGACTCCGACGGGAAGCCGGTGCTGGATGCGCGCGGCAAGCAGGTCAAGCAGTCGGTCAAGCTGGAGCGGCCGGCATTGTTCACCGCGACGGTGTTCAACGCCGAGCAAATCGATGGATTGCCGCCGCCACAACCGGCCAAGAAGCACGAATGGAACGGCGTCGAGCGCGCAGAGCAGATCCTCGCGGCATCCGGCGCCGACATCCGCCACGGGGAGAGCGACCGCGCGTTTTATCGAGCTGCGACCGACCGCATCCACATGCCGGACCGCTCCCAGTTCCCCACGGCAGACGCCTACTATGCCGTCGCTCTCCACGAGCTGGGGCATTGGAGCGGCCACGAGTCGCGCCTGGGCCGCGACTTGTCGCATCCTTTTGGCAGCGAAGGCTACGCGCGGGAGGAACTGCGCGCGGAGATCGCCAGCATGATACTGGGCGACGAGCTCGGGATCGGCCACGATCCGGCGCACCACGCGGCCTACGTTGGATCGTGGATCAAAGTCCTGCAGGACGATCCGCTGGAGATCTTCCGCGCTGCCGCCGATGCCGAACGAATCCAGGGCTTTGTGCTGGGTCTCGCGCAGACGCAAGAGCTCGCGCAATCCAATGAACAGAGCCAGACCCAGGCGGTCGACCAGACCTCGACGCAGAGCGAGGCGCAAGCGCGCGCCGAGCACATCGAAGACCCTGCGGATTCGACCCGTCTAAGAACCGTGCCGGTCGCGGTGGTGGAGCAAGCCAGCGTCCGCAGCGGCCTGGCGTCTCGACCTGGAGACGTCAATGCCGTTGTCATGGCGACCAACGAGCACACCTCCGCCCCCAGCGCCGAATCGGAAGCGCGTTCGCTGGCGCTGGCGACAAGCGCGGTGCTGGCCCTTGCTGATAACCCGGAAGAGGCAGTCGCATTGGCATACGAGGCTGGACGATACGGTAGCGCGCCACCGCCGATATTGACCGACCTGGCGTTGAGAGAGTCCTTCCAGCGCGGCGGCGCCGACGTTGGATCGGACCACCTGGACCAGGAGCGTGCCGAGGCCCAGAACGTCGACGCATTCGAACCCGCGCCTATGGATGGGACCGACTCGGCGGACGAAGTCGACGCCAGGCTGGTGGCGGACTTCATCGCGGCCAACCACAACCTGCTGCCGGCGAAGATCGCGGAAAACACGCTGGAGGCTAAGGAGTCGCTGCGAAGCATCATGGCGGATGCGGCACGCATGGACGCGCTGGACACGCGAATTGGCGAGATTTTGCAAGGTATTCGGCGGGCCTACGTCGATTCGGCGCAGGCCGTCATCGCAGAAACGTTAGGTCGAATTGACGCGGAGTCGCTGTCGGCGGCGGCGGAGATGTCAATGGTGGAGGTCGATTCTGTGGACCACATCGACGGCGTCACCATTCAGATGGTGGCGGATTTCATTGCGGCCAATCAGGCCTGTTTGCCGGAAAAAGTGACCAGCAACATCTTGGAGGCGTCGCCCTCGTTGCGCGCAGTGATGGGCAGCGGTAGCGCGATGGATGCCATCGGCGACCGGCTGGAGGAGATCCTTGACGGGATCAATCCGGACTACGTGCGTCAAGTGCGGGACGTCGCGCTCGACGCAATCGCCTTGTCTCGACTGATGGAGGAGAACGTCACCATGAAAAATCAAACGGAAATTGGCCGCGTCCGTGTGCCGGCCAAGGATGTTCCCGCCCAAGCACACGAGGGCATGGCGGTGGACGTCTCTTTGGATGCGCCGTCCGAATTAAGCGAAACGGAGAAGGCCGTGGCTCTGGCGAGGATCCACGAGGAACAGGTTCGCCGCGATCCGGGCAGCACGAACGAGGACGTCACAGCCGCAAGGGAGGCGCGCAAGGACGCCGAGTTGGCGGCAGTGCAGGGCGACGCCGATTTCCAGCGTAGGGTCGCCGAGTTCGAGAAGGGGCGAAGCGAGTCGACCCAGGCCGGGTCATCGCCTTCGCCTGATGTTGTCGAGGACGCGCCGCAAAAGGCATATATCCTGGTTCCATACCGCGAGAAGGAGGAGGCCAGGGCCTTGGGCGCGAAATGGGACCGGCGCGAGCAGTCGTGGTACATCCCAGCCGGGGCAGATCCTGTGCCTTTCGATAAATGGGCGCGCGACGTCCGCCAGGCCGCCGCCGAAGGCCAAGGAGAAAGACAGGAGAGCGCGCCAAGCCACGATGCCAAAGGCGATCACCAGCAGCGTGTCTTCCTAGCGGTTCCCTACCACGAGCGCCTGGCTGCGAAGGCTGCGGGCGCGTTATGGGACAAGGCCGCGAAGTCCTGGTTCGTCGGCGAGGGCGGCGACAGGTCGGCGCTGGAGCGGTGGAACCCAGACCGTGTCCGAACGCAGCAGGCGCCGGCGATGAAGCCGCGCGAGGAGTTCGCCGAGGCACTGGCGGCGCTCGGATGCTTCGTGAGTGGTGAGCATCCTCTCATGGATGGCAAGACCCACCGTATCACCGTCGAGGGCGAGAAATTCAGCGAGCACTCGGGCTCCGGTTTCTACGTCGGGCATCTGGACGGCCATCCCGCTGGCTACATCAAGAACAACAAGACCGGCAGCGAGATGACCTGGAAGTCCAAGGGCTACGCCTTGAACGCGGAGCAGGAGGCGCAGCTGCGCAGGGATGCCAGCGCCAGGCGCAAGGCGCGCGAGGTCGAGCAGGCCGCAGTGTATGAACGCGCCGCCAAGCGCGTCGGCAAGCAGATGGCCAGCCTGGTGCCAGTCGAGCAGCCCACTCCGTACATGCGCGCGAAGGGCATCGAGCCGCAGCCTGGCGTGTTCACGGACAAGGCCGGGCAACGCACCTACATACCTGCGACGGATGCGACCGGCAAACAGTGGACCATGCAGTACATCCAGGAGGACCGCACCAAGCGCTTCGCCAAGGACAGCCGCAAGCATGGGTGCTTCCATGTGGTCGGCGGGCTGGATGCGCTGGAGAGCGTACCGGCGTTGGTCGTCAGCGAGGGCTACGCCACCGCGAGTACCCTGTCGAAGTCGCTGGGCTTCCCGGTGGTCGCAGCGTTCGACTCCGGCAATTTACCCCAGGTCGCCAGGGCGTTGCACGAAAAATACCCAGACAAACCGGTTGTAATCGCAGGAGACAACGACCGGCACCTCGAGGCGACCCAGGGCGTCAACCCTGGCCGGGCGAAGGCCGAGCAGGCCGCCAAGCTGGTTGGCGGCATAGTTCTGCTACCGATCTTCGCTCCGGGCGAAAGCAGTTTCCCGGCCGGACTCGCACCCGTCACCCCGGAGAAGCACCGAGAGCACCAACGGACAGG
>JAQULY010000120.1 GCA_028718445.1 Kiritimatiellia bacterium | reverse complement strand
CGCATAACGCTGACATGGCGACCTCCGAGAAACGGCGCGCCGGCAGCGTCCGTCCGGCCACGAACAAGCCCAGAAAGTGATTGGCCAGCAGCGGGATGTCCTCGCGCCGCTCGCGCAACGGCGGCACGGCGATGGAAAACGCGTTCAGACGGTAGTACAGATCCTGCCGGAACTCGCGCTTCTCAACCATCGCTTTCAGATCGCGGTTCGAGGCCGCTATCAGACAGAGGTCCAGGGAAATCTCAGGACCGCCGCCCACGCGTCGCATGCGCCTGGTCTCGACGATACGCAGAATCGCTGCCTGCGCCGAAGGCGGGAGTTCCGAAATCTCGTCCAGAAACAGCGTGCCGCCGGCGGCGAGTTCAAAGCACCCCTCGCGCGCTTCGGCTGCGCCGGTGAATGCACCCTTGCGGTGACCGAACAGTTCGCTTTCGAGGATGGATGCAGGTATGGCCGGGCTGTTGACCGGAATGAACGGACCTGATCCGCGGCTGGAAGCGGCGTGGAGTTGCCGCGCGACCACCTCTTTGCCGGCGCCGGTTTCACCGGTGATCAGGACGGTGTCGCAGCGCGCGGCGGCCGCCATGGCGATCAGTTCCCGGACTCGCTTGGCGGCATCGCTGTTGCCGAGGAACGGCAAGGCCGCTTCGCTCGTCCGGCGCGTGACGGCGCGCAGATGCCGGTTCTCGCGCCGCAGGGCGGCCAGCGTCTCCAGGCGCAGGAGCACGGCATCCAACTCAGTCAGTTCTATGGGTTTCTTAAGAAAATCCAGCACGCCGGAACGCATAGCGTCGATCGTGATGTCAACATCGGCGTGACCGGTGATCACCACGCACGCGAGGTCTGGCTGTAGCGACCGCAATTCGCGAACCACGGCCAGGCCATCCATGCCCGGCATGCGGATATCCACGGCGGCCACGTCGAATGACGCGGCGGCAGCCGCCTTGAGCGCCTCCGCGCCATTCGCCACGGAGGTCACGCGGTGGCCGCACTTACGAAGATAACGGCCAATGCTCTCGTGGATGATGCGTTCGTCATCCACCAGCAGGATGTCCAGTTTCGTGTCGGTCACGGCAGGTTCCCCTTAAGTCCCTCGCTCACGGGCAGCAGCACGGTGACCAGCGTTCCGCCCGCGGGCGGGGACTCGACGCGAATGCTCCCCCCGAAAGACTCCACAATCGAGCGAGCGATGGGCAACCCCAGGCCAGTGCCCCGATCGGGGGACTTGGTCGTGAAGAAAGGATCGAAGATGCGGTCCAGCACGGCGGACGGTATCCCGGGACCGCAATCGCCGACCTCCATGCACACCCATTGCCGGCCACCCGATGTCACTGTGGACGACCTCATGGTAATGGTTCCGCCGTTCCCCGGAAGGGATTCGATGGCGTCGCGGGCGTTGCTCAGCAGGTTAAGAAACACCTCCTCCATCGAGAACGGATTGACCGAGACGGCGGGCACGGGGCTGGTCAGTTCCATCGCGATGGCGATGCCGCGAGACTGGAACTGCGCGCGAACCATTCCCGCGCTGCCCTCGATCACTTCGTTCATATCGGTCGGCGTAAGCTCGGGTTTGCCGGCTTGTCGTGCGAACAGACGCACATGGTTGATGATGTGGCTCATGCGATCGGCCTGTTCCACGATCATTTGCAGTTCTTGGCGGAGATCGGCCGGATCGACCGTCCAGTTGCGCCGCATGGCGATCAGTGTCTGCTCCGCCAGCGCCCGGATGCCGCCCAAAGGCTGGTTGAGTTCGTGCGCAATCCCCGCCGCCATCTCGCCAAGGGAACGCAGCCGGTCCGCCCGCAGCGCCTGCGCGCGTTGGACGAGAAGCTCCTGCTCTGCCTTCCGTCGCGCCTCGATTTGCCGCTCCAATTCCGCGGCATACCGGCGCGCGCCGTCGTAGAGAAGCGAGTTTTGCACACCCATGGCCAGATTCCGCGTCAGGAGGGAAAAGAAACTGTCCCTGGCGGGGAAGTCCACTGGCGTCCTGGCGCCCAGACACAACACCGCCAGCACACTGTCGTCAACACTCAGTGGCAGCGCCGCAATACTGCGCATGCCTGCGTCGAGACAGTGCCGGCAGTCGCGCCGCAAGTCCGTGGCGAGGTCCGTCGCGTAAATCCGTTCGCCCTTCGCCGCGAGCGCGCACAGGCACTTTCTGAGTGTCTGGCAGTCAGTGGGAGAGGGGGCGCGCAGGCCGTCACGCGTCGAACTGGCGACGAAACACATCGCGCCGGCATCGCGCACGAACAGCGCGGCGAGATCGGCGCCCGTCCCGTCCACAATCGTCTTCAGCACCGCCGGCGCCCGCTCGGAAAGCGGCAACTGCCGGAACATCGTCATCGCGATCTGGTTAAGGCACTCGATCTCGCTGGTGCGCTCGGACGCGCGCCGCTCCAGCGCCTGCTGCTGCGCACGCAAGGTCTGCTGCATCTCCTGCTGTTCCGTGATGTCCTGAAGCGTGCCGCGGACCTGAACGACTTTGCCGTCGCCGTTCCGCGCGATCACCGCCAGAGCCAGCACCTGCCTGATGGTCCCATCCGGCCGGACGATGCGGTGCGCGATGCGCATGTCGTCGCGTTCTCGCAGCGAGCGCTCACTTTCCGCGAAGAAGGCGGCGCGGTCGTCGGGAAGAATGGCGGCGTCAAAGCACTGGTGGTCGGGATGAAAGCTCGATGGATCGCGTCCGAATATGCGGAAGGTTTCCTCGGACCAGTACACTTCATTCGTCAACGGGAACCAGACCCAGTGCCCCACGTTCGTAAGCGCCTCGAGTTCTCGCAGACGGTGATCGATCTCGTTGAACGTGGCCTGGCGTTGGGAGCGCATGGACTCGTCGTCCGCGTCCTTACGCCTTTTCTTCGGATGCCGCGTCAGTGTCATGCCCGGAGCAGGCTTTAATAATCGGGTGGCGGCCAGAATGGGCTGCGACTCCCTGGGTCAAGGTTCCAATTCTCGCATGACGATCTTGAAGAAGGCCTGGGGTTCGGCGGGATTGACCGGCACGATGGTTGAGCAGCGGTCGCCGTCGGCGTAGACCTCTGTCACCGTCAGCGTCCACGGTCCGGACGGTGTCGGCGCCTTGAAGATGTCGTAAACCGAACCCGGCAGACTGCGCCAGGTCAGCGTCAGGCCCTGTTTGGTCATCTGCACCATTTCGGCCGCGAAGGGCGCCGGTGCCACGCTCACCAGCAACTCATGGCGTGCATCGCTTTCGTCAATGATCACGATGCGGTTGAGCCCTTGCAGGTTGAGTAGCGACGGGTCCACCTTGATGTTGTAGCTCTGGTCGCCGCCGCCCGACATCACGCGGCCCAGTTCGACATAAGTGCCGTCCGGCATGAGACGATAAATGACGATCGGCCTGTAGGCCTCGACCTCCTGCACCGTCTGGAAGTCGAGGAAGACGCCCTCGGACGAATTGTACATGCACATGGCGATCGAGGTCGCCAGCGGGGGATTCCCGGTCAGGCCGACATTATAGGGTTCCGCTTCGGAGAGCACCAAGCCATCGCCGGAGTAGAGCACGATGTCGTAGAAGCCTTCCGACGCCGCATCAATGCGGTTGCGTTCCGGGTCCGCGCCGCCGGGCGTGAGCGTCAGCTTCTCGAGCCGCACCCAGAAACGCAGCGCGTAGCTGCCGGGCGGCAACTTGTCGAAACTGTAGTAACCGTTGGCGTCGCTGAAGGTCTCCGCCAACATGGTGCCGTTAGTGTCTACGAGGTAAACGCCGATGTTAGTGACGGCGCTGTCGCCCGCGTCGCGGATGCCTTGGGGTAGTTCCTCGTAGAAGATGTAGCCGAAGACCTTGGCTGGACGGTAGTAACCCGCGTCCACATCGTTAACGAAGGCGGCAGCCGTCAGGTTGGTGGCGGCGGTCACGCCGTTCGTGTCGGCGTTGTTGTCCAGCGTGACGCTGCCGCCCGCGAGCTGCGCCGTGGCGGTGAAGTTGCTGTAGGACCCGAAGACAACTTGGTAGACACCGGTGCCCAGTCCGGTGAAGAGGTAGCGGCCGTCGGCGCTGGTTACCATGGTATCCACTACATTGCTGGCGCCGTCGTAGAGTGTGGCCGTGATGCCAGCCAGCACCGGTTCGCCGGCGTCCTGCACGCCGTTGCCGTTGAAATCCTCCCAGGCGTAGTCACCGATGGCGCCGAACTTGAACTGGTAGTCTTCGACCTCACCGCCTGTGGCGCCGCCAGAGAAGAGCGCGACAGTCGGCTCGGACGGGTACAGGCGGAAGCGCGCATTCAGCACGGTGATGTCGTTTGTCTGGAAAGTTCCCGCCGGAATGGGGAAGCTCAGGGCGTAGACGGCGCCGGTGCCGCCGCTGTCCACGGCCTGGTTGATGACGCGTTCGTTGGCGTTGGTGAAGCGGCCGTCCTGATTGAAGTCAATCCAGCCGACCAGCCAGCCGCTGCCCGCGCCGACGGTAATGACGAGGTGTCCGCTGTTGCCGCCATCGGTCCAGCGTCCGACGACCTCTACACCGTCTTCGTCGCCGCCGTCGCCGCTGGCGTCGAGGGTGGGCTGACCGTCATACTCGGTGTCCAGGCTGGCGCCAAGCCAGAGATCCTGTCCGGTCACCAACGCGTGGCGCGGGCCGTCCGGCAGGTTGCCCACCGTCGTGCTGTAGGACACGGGTAGATCGCCGAAATCGCGCAGCACCAACGACTTGAAGGCAAAATCTATGTTGGTCTGTGCCGGCACGATCGCCACCAACTGGTAGGCGGAGAGCGTCCAGCCCAAGGAGTTGGTCACGCTGCCGACGCGCATGGCCGGGGTATCGCCGGTTTGCGTCGTGAGGCTCAGCCCGCCGGCCGGCGCGGAGATCCCCACCAGATAGAGCGAGTTTGTGTCGGTCGCGCTGGGCAGGCCGTCGAAAGCGTAGTCGCCGTTGGCGTCGGTGCTGGTCGTGGCGATCGGCGTGGTCTCGCCGGCCTCCACGACGCGGTCGCCATCGTCCTGCCACAGGTGCAGGGCGACGGACACCTGGGTGAAGGGGTATTCGCCCGTGCCTACGCCCGACGGATTGTCGCCATTCAGCAGGCCGTCGTACACCGGCGCGTCCATGCCGATCGTGCCGCTCAGGTTGTCGCTGCCCACGTAGCGATAACCGAAGTCGATCGTCAGGTCGGCGTTGGTGACGGACTGGCCACCGACGGAGGTTATGTGACCCAAGCCGATGACGACAGTGTTGGCCACGCTGTCGGGCGTGCCGTCGGCGTCATAAACGGCCGCAAGACCGGAAGGGAAGTTGGTGTCGGCGGTAATCACCCCGACGCTATAGGTTCCGTCCGCCAAGCCGCCGAAGAGATAGATGCCGTCAAAATCGGTGTAGTTGGTGGCGACAGGTGTGCCGTTGGTGTACAGCACCACGGGAACGTATGGAATTCCGAGTTCGCCGGCGTCCCTGATCCCGTTGGTGTTCACGTCCAGCCAGACGGTATCGCCGATGATCCCCGGCGGCTGATAGCCGAAGTCGGCGCCGCGGAAGGTGGATTCCTCCGTCAGCAGCACGCCATATTGCGCGTCGCAACTCGGACCCGATGTGGCCGGAATTGGGCAGGGCTCCCCGTCGTTGTTGGGGTCGGCGGTCAGTGTGGCGCCGCTCAGCGGCGGCGACGTCGGGTCAACCACGACGACGTAGCGTGCGGGCGGCAACTGATGGAAGATGTACTTGCCGTCCGCATCGGTGATCTGCGAGCCGACATAGGTATCGCCAGTGTCGTAGACGCCATTGGCATTGTTGTCAACATACAGTCTGAGCGTAACGTTCGGTATGCCGGGTTCGGTCCAGTCTTGATCGCCGTTGCCGTTGTAATCCCAATAAACCGTGTCGCCAATGGCGCCAGGCAATACGAAGCCGAAATCGGCATCGAGATAATCGCTGCCGGTCAACTGGACCGAGAAAGACGTGGGGGTTGTCGGACGGCTTCTATCGCCGAAGGCATCCGTCGGCAAAGCCGAGGAATTGGTGTCCACCACGACGCGATAATAGCCGTTGGGGAGCGAGCTGAACTGGTAAATGCCGTTGGCATCCGTGGCCATCGCGCGCACCAGGAAGAAACTGCCGTCACCGTCCAGATCGGCGTAAAGTGAGACCGTCACATCTCCGATGCCGACCTCCATCGCTCCCATCTGGATGCCGTCGCCGTTGGAGTCGTACCAGACGGTGTCGCCGATGCTGCAGACGCCGTTGGGGTGGAAACCGAAGTCCTGCGCCAGGTTGTTGGTGGTGGTGAGCGTCAACACGCTGATGCCGTCAAAGGCGCCATAGGGGTCGCCCGTGATCGCGCGGAAAGCCGGCATATTCGGATCGGCCTTGTCCACGACGACCTGATATGTCGCAGGCACCAGGCCTGAGAACAGGTAGAGCCCGTTGGTGGCCGTCGAGGTCGTGGCTACGAGCGCGTCCACGCCGGCGTCCACCACGCCGTCGCCATCCTCGTCCTGATAGAGCCAGACGGTGACCCCGCCAATGCCCTCGTCCTCGGTCGGGTCCTGGTCGCCGTCGCCGTCCCAGTCATAGTAGATCGTGTCGCCGATGGAGAGCGTACCGGTGCGATAGTAGCTGAAGTCGGCGATACCCAGGCCGCCTAGTGGCACAGTGACGGTCACCTGGTTGGCGCTGTTGGTGCCGTCCGTGTCGAAGGATCGCGTCCACGTGCCGGTTGCCAGCGAACCGGTGTTGGTGACGCGCACGATGTAATCGCCGTTGGTGATGCCGGCGCCGACGAACTGGAAGGTGCCGTTGGCAGCGGTGTTGGTAGTGGCCAGCAGCGTGCCGCCGGAGGTATAGAGCCGTACTGTCACGTTGGTGAGGCGGTCCTCGCCATCTTCCGGGAATTCGGCGTGGTCGCGGTCCAGATCGTCCCAGAGCGTGCCGCGGATGGTGGACTGGAGCGTGTAACCGAAATCCACGTCGTAGTTCTTGTCGGCGCCGGTGGTGGAATCGTAGACAATCGTCACGGCGGCGCGGTTAGCCGTGGTGATGCCGTCGTAGTCCCACGTCGGCGTGCCGCTGCCGCCAGGCAGGGTGGCGGTCGCGACTGCAACGGTATAGACGCCAGAGGCTGGCAGGCTTTCGAACAGGTAGTTGCCGTTGACGTCCGTGACCGTGGTGGTGGAGGCGAGGGTGACGCCCGTCGGCGGGCGGACGGTGACGGTCACGCCGGCGATGCCGGGTTCGCCGGCATCTTGCACGCCGTTGGCATTGAAATCGCGCCAGAGGCGGTCGCCGATTGTGCCGGCGGGCAGCGCGGTGGCGATGTTGGTGCCGTATTGCTCGTTGGCCTTGCGGCCGTTGACGAACCAGGCGTTGGTGATGGCGGCGGTGTTCGTGACCGGCGCGGAGACGTTGCCCGGCGGCTCCAGCACCTTGAATGTCACCGAGACCATGCGTCCGCCGCCGGCGTAGATCGGCCCCAAATCGCTCCAGAAGAGTTCGCCCAGGCCGGCGCTGTTGGTGACATAGCTGTCTATCGGCGGCACCGCCGAGACATAGCGCAGGCGCATGGGATCGAAGTTGTCGAAGAGCGGGACGGGGTCGAGCGTGGTGTCTTCGGATCCGCCTGAGAAGGTGCGATCGGTGGTCAGGCGGAAACCGGCGGAATCCAGGGATATGGTGCCGGATGGATTAGCCTGTTTCTGGGACACGAGTTCGACCGAGAACTTCACGCCATTGAAATCGGACCAACTCCACGTAGGCTTGTCGCCGGTGATGTTGATCGCCAGCGTGCCGCTGGACAGGGCGGAGCAGAGGTAGGTGCGCAGGGCGCCAAACTGCACGTTGTTGGTGCGAACGTATATGTCGAGTTCGCTGGTCGTGCCTGCGAAGGAACCATTTATAACGATGGGCAGGAGCAGGGTTACGTTAGTGATCGTTCCAGGCTGTGCCACGTGGTAGAAACCGCTGACGACGATATTCTCCTTGGTGTCCTTAAACGGGGCCATGGCATACTGACCGTCGGGCTCGCCGGGGTGCCAGGCATTGACGGCGTCGGTCCACGACTTGTTGTCGCCCGTGCCGGCGACGCCGTTGGTGGGCCAGACGGTGTAGCGGGCCGGCTGAGGATCCGGCGAGCCGTCGCCCGCGAGACGGTTGGTAACGGGGATCAGGTAGGTGACAAGTTGCCCCTCGCGCAGGTCGCCCGTGCCGACGCGCATCTTGGACGCCGCCAGCGCCGGCGCGAAACCGAAGTCGGCCGTGAGATTGGTGACGCTGCTGGACGTGGCATGAGCGCTGTCGAGATCAATGGCGAAGGACGACGGCGTGGTGACGGTGTAGCCGAAAGGTATGCTGCTGTCCTCGATGTCCACCGTGGCCACATAGCGGCCGTCGGGCAGGTTGGAGAAGAGGTAATGCCCGTTCGCGTCGGTCTCGGCGGCAGCGAAGAGCAGTTCGTCAGCGTCGGCGATGCCATTGGCGTTGACGTCGGCTCGCAGATAGACGAGCACGCCGGCGATGCCCGGCTCGCTGCCGTCCTGGATGCCGTTGCCCAGAGATCCGCCCGTGCCCACGCCGGTGTCGGCGTAGACGGTATCGCCCAGGACATTGTTGCCGAGCACAATGGTGTCGGCATCGTCGGTCGCGAAGGGGGCGGTGTCGCCGAAACTGATGCCGGCCACGTTGTGGACTACCGGAGAGGGCTCGAGATAGGGATTGTCCACGTTTACCGAAAAACGGATGACGCCCGCGGCGCCAGCCGGCAGCTCATCGCTGAGCCACCACTGCAGGTCGGTCACCAGGGCAGCGTCAGGTTCGGTCTGCGTCCAAGTCACGCCGCCATCGGTGGAATAGAAAACGGTATAGGAGCTCACGCCCGATGGGAGCGTGTTGGCGGCCGTGGCGCTGCCGGAGACATAAGCCGTGCCCGCCGGCACGCTGTCCTGCACGACCAGCGGCAAACCTATGGTGGGGTCGCCCGCGGAGACAACGCCGCTATTGGTGTAGGCCACGCTGTAGGCGATGGAACCACCGGCCGCGACGGTAGTCACGCTGGCGTTCTTGTCGAGCGTCACGCGCGCTTCGCCGCTGATCAGACCGTTGCCCAGCGAAACGCCGTAATCGGCGTTGTACTTTTCGTTGTCGTAACCTGAGGCTACTTCCTGATAGGGCGTGGTCACGCTACGCGCGTTCGCCAGCAGCGGCATGAACTCGTAACGGACGTAGCCAACTGCGCCGTTGTTGTCCGGAATATGCTCGAAATAGAGCTGATCCTCGCCGGTCAGCACCATTTCGCCGCCGTCAATCAACTTGACGATCACCATGGCGTAGGTCTTGACCAGCCGGAAGGCGCCGGCGTCGTAGAGCGAAGGGTCGCCCACCGGCTGCATCCAGGCGTTGCGGTCGGGTACAAAGTCGCCGTCGTTGTCGAAACCCTCGCCGACGTTGCCGAAGTCGTACCAGATGCCCTCGGTGACGATGCGGGTGCCGACCGTACCGTCACGGTTGGCGTTGGTCCAGACGGGCACGTATTGGTTGAGCAAATCCTTGTAGTAGTCGGGCACCTTGTTGGCGCCGTTCGGGAAAATCTTGTTGGCCGAGGCCGTGATCTCGTTGCGGAACGTTAACGTGCGGGTCATGTCCACGTTGCGGGTCGTACCGCCGTCGCTGGCCGACGCCCAGACGTCGTACTCCAGCCAGAGGTCATCGTCGGGCTTGACGCTGGCACCCCAGAGCGGCACACCATCCTCGTCGAGCTGGTCATAGCCGATCAGCCAGTAGACGGTGACGGAGTCACCGGCGGGGATGGAGGCAATGTAGCGGGTGGCGTCTGCCAGGCCGGAGCTACCGCCTTCGTGCTCCAGGGCGAAGGCGCCGTCGGTGAGCGGCCCCCGAAGTCCATCGTGCTTGCGCGCTGGGTAGATGCCGGGGGTAGGGGAGACGCCGTCGTTGTAGTTACCGATATTGGCGACCAGATCGGTCAGGGGGACGCTGCCGTCATTGTGGAAGGTCACGCCTATGTAGGCCGAACGCGGTGCGTAAGACGCGGGTGTGCCGGCGTTAGAGTCCACTACCAGGTTATAAGCGGTGATGACCTCGACGCGCAGTGCGCCGTCCTGAGTGGCCGCCCTGGCCGTGCTGACGAAGAATGCGGCCACGCACATCAGTGCGGCAGCCGTCCTGCGCGCTGCCACGCGAGTGCATAACCGAGCCAAAATACAGTTGTCCATATGATGCCCCCGACCGATAAGGAAAAGAACACTCCAATAAACAATGGGTTCCTATTCCAGGAAACTCACGTCCGTCTGACCGCATCTGCTCTGCACCCTTGCGGCGCTTCCTCCAGGCACTTCCTCCTGATGCTTCTCGCTACAGTCAGACACCGGCCATTGATTTGCGCATTAGTATGGCAGACCGACATCTCTCTGTAAATAGGAATTTATGACAAGACATGTATCAGGGGCATCGCCCAACCACATTGGCAAAGATAGCGTGCCTGAGTTGGGCAGTCCGCTGCCCGCCTTCGCCTGAAGAAGGTTACCGCGCGGCACGCGTCCCGCCCTATTGCCGCATAGCGATCTTGAAAAAGGCCTGTCGTTCAGCGTGGTTGACCGGCACGATAGTGGAACAACTGTCGCCGTCGGCAAGCACGTTGGCTACCGTCCGTCTCCATGGGCCGGAAGGCGACGGCGCCGTGTAAATGTCATAGACTGAACCAGGCAGACTGCTCCAGGTCAGCGTCATTCCCTGCTTGTTCATCTGCGCCAGCTTGGCCGCGAAAGGCGCGACACCAATAGTGCCCACGTGTTCGACTCCGCGGTCGTCAACGATCACGATGCGGTTCATCCCGTCTTCCTTGAGCAGCGCCGGGTCCACCTGGATGGTATAGCTCTGGTCGCCGCCGCGCGATTCCACGCGTCCCAGTTCCACGCGCGTATCGCCGGGCATGACGCGATAGATAACCATGGGCCGGCCGATCGAGACTTCCGCGACGGTCCTGAAGTTGATGAACAGTCCCTCAGCGGCGCGGTACATGCTCATGGTGAGCAGATCATCCTCGGGAGGATCGGGAAGATTGCCGGTAAACGGGTAGTTGTGAAAAGCGCTTCCTTTGCCATCCTTGTGAATCACGTTGCCGCAGGAGACGAAGCGGCCGTCATGCCCGGATATGGCGACGATCATTGAGCTGTCCGGGTTGCCAACCAGGATGCTGCCCTGCATCGTCGCGGATCCCGAGAGCGTGATCTGGGCCGCGTCGGGAAAATTCCAGAGCAGCTTCGGGCCAAACGGGCTGTTCGCGTTCAAGCCGTTAATGACGTACGAATTGACGCTCATCAAGAACGTGTCGCTGTCGCCCGGCTTGTTACAGTTGACGAGAATCGTGTCGCCCGGTTCGAAGCCGGAGAAATCGACGCCCCAGAACAGCGAGGAAGTCAGATCGAAGGTCAAGTTGAAGACCCAGGTCTGCGGGTTACCGTTTTCACCGTCAGCCGAGATGTAAACACCACGCCATTGCGTCACGATCTTGCCGCCAGGCGTGTCGGGAAGCGATCCCCAGAAACGGCTCTTCGCTCTCAGTTCAGCTTTGAGACAGTCAGCCTCAGCATAGTCCACGTCGCCTTGCTTTACATCGCCAAGGCCTATGAACTTGACCGTATCGGCGATATTCGAACCAACCTGGATGGGTAGCAAACCCGACATGTTGATGGTGCCGGTGCCGCGGATATCCCCACCCACGACCAACGTCGGCAATTCCGGGTCAGGGAACACGCCGGAACCGCCGGCCCGACCGATGACGTACCCCTTTTTTCGATTGCCCGCAATGAAATCGCCGCGCACGAAGACGCGCCCCTCCAATCCGGAAGGGCCCTCGCCAGTCTCGAAATTGCCGCCGACCCAGACGCTCCAGTTCCGGTCAATGCCGTCGCCCGGAGCATAGTCGCCAAATGGCCCGCCCAGTCCGCCCGCGCGTGCCAGCGACAGCAAACTTGTTAAGAAAACAGCACTTACCAGACTCTTGACGAACCGAGACACCTGTCCCTCGAACTCCCCATCCGGCATCCCCTTAGACAAGCCAGACAACCATCCGGATGATTCTGGTTGCCTGAAAAATGGCGCATACGATATCTACTCCAGTTGTCGGTGTGAACTAGGAATATTACTAGCCCTGTCCCGCTCTACTGCCGCATCACGATCTTGAAGAAGGCCTGCGACTCGGTGGGATTGACCGGCACGATGGCGGAACAACTGTCGCCGTCGGCGGAGATATTCGCCACGGTAAGTCTCCACGGTCCGGAGGGCGTCGGTGCCTTGTAGACATCGTAAACGGAGCCAGGCAGACTACCCCAGGTCAGCGTCATCCCCTGTTTGTTCATCTGCGCCAGTTTGGCCGTGAAAGGCGTGACGCGCACAAGCGCCATGTGTTCGGCCCCGCTCTCGTCCACGATCACGATGCGGTTCATCCCGCTATCCCTGAGCAGCGACGGATCCACCTGGATGGTATAGCTCTGGTCGCCGCCCTGCGACATCACGCGGCCCAGTTCCACGCGCGTGCCGCCAGGCAAGAGGCGATAGACCACGATCGGTCTGTCGGCCTCGACCTCAGATACCGTCTGGAAGTCGAGGAAGACTCCTTCGG
>JAQULY010000119.1 GCA_028718445.1 Kiritimatiellia bacterium | reverse complement strand
CGGCGGCGGGACGACCCGCTCGGACTTGGAGGTCATGAAGCGCATCCGAGACCTGGAGG
This sequence comes from Kiritimatiellia bacterium, assembly GCA_028718445.1. Taxonomy (GTDB): domain Bacteria; phylum Verrucomicrobiota; class Kiritimatiellia; order RFP12; family JAAYLN01; genus JAQULY01. Next base: position 12,542 of record JAQULY010000119.1, on the reverse strand, counting down.
GTTGTCCGCGAACGCGATGGAGCAAGCTCTCGGGTGGATTGAAGAAGTGCTTCGAAGATGCCGAGGACGTTCCGGTGTGGTCGGGTGAACTCGAGATTCCATATTTTCAAGGCACTTTCACAACCCATGCACGCCTCAAGCGCCTGAACCGCCGGCTGGAGTACAAGTTCCGGGAGGTCGAATGGTTGGCGGTCATGGCGATGCCGGGCGTTCTGGAGCCGCTGGCCGCCGCTCTGGGTTCGGCCCGAACGGATGCATTGGACTATCCCTCCGAGGAACTTACGAGCTGCTGGAAGCGGCTCCTCACCAGTCACTTCCACGATGCCATCACCGGGGCCTCGTTCCGGAAGGCGAACGAAGAATTGGCGGAGATGCAGTCTGACATTGCCGCCAATCTCAACCGTGAAGGCGTCGCCCGCAGGGAGACGGTGGGCGGACAGCTGAATACGGCGGACGGACAGCGTCCTTACCTGTGCCTTAACAGCCTTTCGTGGGAACGTGAGTCACTGGTGACGCTGGCTTCGCGGGAATCGGGCGGAAGAGCGGCGCTGGCGTCGCGCGGTGGGGGGAGCGAGCCCAGCTTGGGACAGCGGATACGGACGCTCGATGGGGAAGATCGCGAAGCCTTTCTGGTTCGCGCCCCGTCCATGGGAGCCCGCGTCTACTACTTGGAGGAGGCGAAACGAACGCCGCCATCCGCGTTCGAATGGGACGGACACACGTTGACCACGCCGTATTACCGGGTGCGTTTCGACGCTCAGGGACGGATCGTCAGCCTGGTGGATCGGGGAGACGGCAGGCAATACGTGCGGGACGGCGGAGCGCACAACACGTTCCAGATGGCAGAGGACGCCACGCTTGTGTGCGACGCTTGGAACCTCGACAGCGCGCATGCCTTGAAGACCGAGGCCCTGTCTCCGGAGGTCACGCTCGAAACGGTATCCGACGGTCATCTGTGTTTCCAACTGCGGTCGAGTTTCGACTTCGGGGCAGGTTCGCATTTGACGCAGGACATGGTGTTCTATGCGCATCGGCGGAACATCGATTTCGTCACACGCGTCGATTGGCGCGAATCGCACCGGTGGCTGAAGACGGCTTTCCCGGTGACGGTCCGGAGCACGCGGGTCAAGGCCGAGATCCAATACGGACACATCGATCGGGACGTTAACACGAACCAGGAGGCGGATCGGAACCGATACGAGTTCTGCGCGCACAAGTGGGTGGCATTTGAGGACGGGAGCCACGGTATCGCGTTGCTGAACGACTGCAAGTACGGACACGATGTGTGCGATTCCGTCCTGCGCCTGACCTTGCTGCGCGCGCCGAAGTTGCCAGACCCGACCATGGACATGGGAATGCACGACTTCACCTACTCCCTGTTGCCCTATGCGACTGGGACGCCCTTGCACGAGACAATTCGGTCAGCCTATGATCTGAACGAGCCGCTCAGCCTGAGCGCCGTCGCCCCGCGAAAGGGCGGCTGTGAAACCGTCAGCCTGTTCCAGATCGACAATCCGAACGTCCTGCTGGAGGTCGTCAAGAAGGCAGAGGATTCAGACCAAGTCGTTCTACGGCTATACGAAGCCTCGGGAGGCGAGCAAGAGGCGGTGTTGAGGTCGTTCCTGACAATCGAGTCGGCGCATGAGACAGATATGCTCGAATGCCCGAAGGCGGAAATTGCGCGCGCAACGAATGAGTTGCGTCTTAATTTCCACGCCTTCGAGATAAAGACTGTACAAGTGGCGCTCGCATGAGGACGGCGATATCACGAAATCCAGTTCATGTGGGCTGCGATTCATGGCCTTGTGCGGAAGGCTACGTCCGCGCTTGAAGGCGGTGCGCCCATAGCCTATGATACGCGCTATTTCACGGGCGTGCGCGATGCGGCGCACGCCGGAAACGATTGGACGTGCTTGTGACCACCATGGAAGAAGCCGTAGCCCGTTTCCGCCGGTTGAGTGAAGGACTGGCAGAGATGCGAGGCTATCTTTGACGTCGAACGACGTCGCGCCCAGCTGCAGCAGCTCGAAGCCGCCGCCGCCGCAACAGGTTTCTGGGACGATGCCGCCGCCGCGCGGCGCGTGATTGACCAGGCCAACGCCCAGCGAGCCTTCGTCAAACCCCACGACGCGCTGGCACGTCTGATCGAAGACGCCGGCGTCATGATGGAGATGGCCGGGGCCGAACCTGAGGGACATGCCCGCGACCTGGCGCTCTCCGAGACTGCCGCGCTGCTGGACGAAGCCGATGAGGTCGCCGGCAAGTTGCGGCTGCAGTCGCTGCTGAGCGGCCCGATGGACGCCTGCAACGCCTTCCTGACGCTACACGCCGGAGCCGGCGGCACCGAGTCCTGCGACTGGGCCGACATGCTGTTCCGCATGTACCGCCATTACTGCGAGGATCACGGCTTCGAACTCGAAGTGCTGGATTCCCAGCCGGGCGAGGAAGCCGGCTTGAAAAGCGTCACCTTCAACGTCCGCGGCGCCTATGCCTACGGCTACATGAAAGCCGAACGCGGCGTGCACCGCCTGGTGCGCATCAGTCCTTTCGACGCCAACAAGCGCCGGCACACCTCTTTCTGCGCGCTCGACGTTGTGGCGGAACTGGCCGACGACGCCGATATCGAGGTCAACGACGAGGATCTGCGCGTGGATACCTACCGCTCCGGCGGCGCGGGCGGCCAGCACATCAACAAAACCGACTCCGCCGTGCGGCTGACCCACCTGCCCACCGGCATCGTCGTCTCCTGTCAGTCCGAACGCTCGCAACACAAGAACCGCTCGAAGGCCATGAGCATGCTCAAGGCCAAGCTGTACGAGTACGAACAGGACAAGAAGCGCCGCGACCTGGAGCGCTTCTACGGCGAAAAGGGCGAGATCGCCTGGGGTAGCCAAATCCGTTCATACGTGTTGCAGCCCTATACGCTGGCCAAGGATCACCGCACTGGCGAGGAGACCTCCAATATCCAGGCCGTGCTCGACGGCGCCATCCAGCCTTTCATCGAAGCATACCTGCGTCACGCCGCACGCGGCGCGCACGCCCAGAAGGGGGAGGTCGCCACGTGAGCATCATCAGCATGACCGGCTTCGGGCGCGGCGAGGCGCGCGGGCGGGGCGTCAAGATCACCGTCGAGATCAGCAGCGTCAACCGCAAACAGTTCGATTGTCATGTGACGCTACCGCGCGAACTGGCGGCGCTGGAGGCCAACCTGCACGCGCTGATCCAGGCAGGCATTCATCGCGGGCAGGTCAAGGGACTGGTGCAGGTGGCGGCCTCGGACGGCGCCGCCAACCAGGACGGCGGCATCCACGTGGATGCCACGCGGGCGGCGGCGCAACTGGCGGCGTTGCGGCGCGCGGCGCGGCGGCTGTCGCTGCCCGATGATCTGACCGCCAGCATGCTGCTGCAGTTGCCGGAAGTGGTGCGTTTCGCGGCGCACCCCGACGACCCCATGGCGCTCTGGTCGCTGGTGAAGACGGCGGCGTCGCAGGCGCTCGGAAACCTGCATACGATGCGCCGCCGCGAGGGACGCGCGCTCGGCCGCGACCTGGCCCGGCGCTTCCGCGCATTGCGCCGACTGCACACCAGGCTGGCGCGCCGTGCCGCCAAGGTGCCGGCGGCCTACCGCGCGAACCTGGCGCGGCGCATCGCGCGCGCCGGCGTCGGCGAAGAGCTGGATCCCGCCGTGCTCGCGCGCGAGCTGGCGCTCTTCGCCGACCGCAGCGACGTCAGCGAGGAATTGACGCGCCTGAGCAGTCATCTCAACCAGGCAGGCCGGTTGTCGAACGGCACGGAACCCGCCGGCCGTCCGCTCGATTTCCTCTGCCAGGAGTTTCTCCGCGAGATCAACACCGTCGGATCGAAGTCCAACGACGCCCAACTGACGCGCCTGGTGGTGGACTTCAAGGCGCAACTGGAAGCGGCGCGCGAACAGATTCAGAACGTCGAATGACCGGCAACGGCCGCACCGTGGAAAAAAGACTCTTGAAACCGCTATTGATCGTGATTTCCGCGCCATCGGGCGCCGGCAAGACCACGCTCTGCGACCGCTTGTTGCAGGACTACCCGGAGCTGACCTACTCGGTCTCGTGCACCACGCGCAAACCGCGCGGCGAGGAGGAGGACGGGGTTGACTACCATTTCATGACGGACGCGCAGTTCGACCGCCTGGTGAAGGCCCACCGCTTTCTCGAACACGCCAAGGTGCATGGCTTCCAATACGGAACCCTGAGCGCGCCGGTGCGCGAGGCCATGGCCGAGGGCCAGAGCGTGCTGATGGACATAGACGTTGCCGGCGCCGCCCAGATCAGGGAAAAGGTGGCGGCGTTGGAGGAAAACGATCCCCTGCGCCGCGGATTCCTGGACATCTTTGTCCGGCCGCCGTCGCTGGAGGCGTTGCGCGAGCGCATGGAGGCGCGCGGCGAGGACAACGCCGAGACGATCGAGCGGCGCATGCGCAACGCCAGTCGCGAACTGGCGCGCTCCGGCGAATTCCGCTATGCTCTGGTCAACGACAATCTCGATATCGCCTACCGCGAGCTGTGCGCGATCATAGAGCATGCGGGCGGTGTGATGGCGTAAGCGGGCGCGGCGTTGTGCGGGAGTGGGCGCGAACGCGCGGGGGTGCGATGTGAACAAGCGCAAGACACCGGAAATCGTTTTGGGAGTCTCAGGCTCGATCGCCGCCTACAAGGCCGCCGAGCTGGTGCGTCTCATGGTCAAGCGGCAGTGGCGCGTCAGCGTGGTGATGACGCCTTCCGCGACGCGCTTCGTGACGCCGCTGACTTTCCAGACGCTGTCGCGCAACCCGGTTGTGGTGGACCACCTGGACGTGCCCGAAACCTGGATGCCAGAGCATATCGCCCTGGCCGATCGCGCCGACGTTCTGGCGGTCGCGCCCTGCACCGCCAACGTGCTGGCAAAACTGGCGCATGGACTGGCGGACGACGCCTTGACCGCGACGGCCTTGGCCTGCCGTGCGCCGCTGGTGATCGCGCCCGCCATGAACGACGGCATGTGGGCCAATCCGGCCACGCAGGCCAATGTCGAGACCATGCGCGCGCGCGGCGCGCACATGGTCGCCGTCGGCAGCGGCGATCTCGCCTGCGGACGCGTCGGCGAAGGGCGCATGGCGGAAGTCGCGGACATCTTCGCGGCAGTCGAGCAATTGGTCGGGTGAACGAGATCGGCGACGGGATCGTCGAACCGAGATGCCGGGGACGGCCAGACCCCAGTCTGCGCTCAATGGAGACGGCGGTCCCCGCCGTTCCGAGATGCCGGGGACGGCCGACCCCAGTCTGCGCTCAATGGAGACGGCGGTCCCCGCCGTTCCTCAATGCCAATTGGGGGCATGTAATGGGTCTGTGAGATGGGTGTGCGAGTGGGGTGCATGTTAGCCGGAGCGATTTGCTGACCGTGCTGTGAGGGCGTGGAGGCGTAGCACGGAAGCGGCGCGGATCGGGCCGGAAAGCCGACGCGTGATCATGGGCCGGCTGCGGCGTCACCGGGGGCGGCGCAACCGCGAGGTTGGCGCCGCCCCCGCTTCCTTGCATCCGACCCATGCTGACGCGCCGTTTTCCGGTAATCCCGATCCGCGCCGCGCTTGCCCCCGGCGGCGGGACTCGGGTACTTCGCTCGGTTCAGGAGCCGCCGCCGGGACGCTGACGGGCAGCGCCGACACCTTGTCTCTGGCCCGGAGTGCTTTCTCACGGCGTCAGGCGCAGTTACAGGTCTATCACGCTCACATGCACCCCACTCGCACCCCTATCTGACCCATTACTTGGTGGCTTGCACTTCATAGAGCCGCGACGTATCTTCTTTGTATATACAGTGAGTGATGCCATGCGGACAACCATTCAGAAATGGGGCAACAGTCTGGCGGTGCGTATTCCCAGCGCGTTTGTCAAAGAGGCCCACTTGGCCTACGGGGCGGCGGTTGATCTTTTCCTTGCCTGCCCTACCGGTAGCACGTGCACGGCTTGGGGTCGAAGGCGTCGCGCAGTCCCTCACCGATCAACACGGTCAGAAGCATGACCGTGAAGAGCATCAGCGACGGATATAGAATCAGCCACCAGGCGTCACGGGCCTGCTGTGCCTGTTGCAGCAGCTCTCCCCAGCTCGGCGTGAGCGGCGGCAGTCCGAAGCCGAGGTAGTCGAGAGCCGTGATCGAGGCAATCGCGCCGACCAGGCTGAAAGGCATCAGCGTGATCAGGGGTGTGATGGCGTTGGGTAGCATGTGGCGCAGCATGATGCGGACCGGACTCAAGCCCTGGCAGTGGGCGGCTTCCACGAAGGGACGGTGCCGCAATCGCAGGAACTCCGCCCGCACGTAATAAGAAATACCGATCCAGTTGAAGAGGCCGTAACACAGCAACAGCAGTCCGAAGCTGCGTCCCAGCACCGAACCGAGCAGGATCATCACGTAGAGAAACGGCAACGCGCTCCAGATCTCGATCAGCCGTTGCGCGCCCAGGTCCAACAGCCCGCCAAAGTAGCCCTGCACTGCGCCGGCGATTAGCCCCAGCAGCATGGCCCAGCCCACCAGTAGCAGCCCGAAGGCGAGAGCGGTGCGCGTGCCGTAGAGCAGCCTGGCCAACACGTCGCGGCCGGCGGCGTCTATGCCCAGCCAGTGACCCGGAACCGGCCGGTGCGGCCAGGAGACGGCTTCGAGGCGGCAGGTGACTTGCCGCGGCGGCGCCTCCTGTCCGCCGGGAACTGCTGCAGTAGGGAGTGGCAGTGTGGCACCGACGGATGCGCCCTTCTCGAACGCTTCGGCGGCGAGCGCCAGCAGGCAGTCGCGATCGGCCGGCGACAGTTTGCGCCAGGCGCGGCGCGCCACCGCATGTGGCCGGCCGTCGCGGCGCTGGAAGCCTATAGTCACAGGCGCGACCGCCCGCGTCTCCGGTGGACGCAGGGCCAGCCGCACGCTGGCGGGAGGCGCCTCGCGCGGCGCATAGGCCGCCAGCGCAACGGAGACGCATGCGCGCGCGGCAGGGCGTGGCGCGTCGGGCGATCGCGGGGATGTCGGCGGCGCCAGCCCTGTCAGTGTCGTGGTCAGCGCGGGCGCTGCGCGGTTGGCGAAGCGCGCCGCCAGCGCCGCGGCCAGTTCGGGGGTGAAACGCCAGTAGTTGGTGAAGACCAGTCCGTCGGGGTTGGCGTTTCCCGGGAAAAAGGCCTCGCAGCCAAGCGCCCGGCCAATGCGGCCGTCGGCCGCGAGATTGAGCCGGCCGATGGCCACGCTTGGCGCGATGGTCATGACGGCCCGCCGGTGGGGCTCGAAGGCGCTGGGATTCACCACTTGGTGCGGACCGTAGGGCACCGGCGCGCGCACCATCAGGCCGTCGTGATCGGCCGCGAACTCGGCAGAGGCTCGTAGCGCGCCGTAGTCCACGCGCGCTTCGACGCCATTGCCAAGCACCTGGGCCTGTGAGTAGTAGCGCAGAAAGGGGAAATAGTGGCAGCCGCGAAAACGCAGATAAAGCGGCCGCTCGTTGCAGAGCAGCTCCGCGCAGAGACTGAGGGCGAAGATGACCGCGAGCGCCCACAGCGCCCCCCAGGCGCGGCGATTGCGCCGGAACTGCCGCCAGCGCTTACGGGTCAGCGGAGTCAGGGCGAACCGCGACGGTCCAGGGCCGCGCGCGTGCCCTTCGTGGCCGGCTGCCTGCGCCTCTGGTTTTGTTGTCGCTGTGTCGGTCACTGTCAGCCGCCGCCTATCGTCCGAAGTGAATGCGAGGGTCAATCAGCAGGTAGCAGAGGTCGGATAGCAGATTGCCGAGAAGCTGCAGCGTTGAGGTGACGCCCAGGATTGCCATGAAGACCGCGTAGTCCCTGCCGGTCACGGCATCGAGGCTGAGCCGCCCCATCCCGGGAATCTCGAACACCCGCTCGATAATGACGGAACCTGCGAAAAGCAGCGTCAGAATGCCGCCGAAGCCAGTGGCGATCGGGATCAGCGCGTTACGGAAGGCATGCCCCCAGAGCGCGCGCCGCGCGGTGGCGCCTTTGGCCAGCACGGTGCGGACGTAGTCCGAGGAGATCTGTTCGAGCAGCGAATTCTTCATCAGCAGTGTCAGCATGGCGAAACTGCCCGCCACATAGCAGGCCACCGGCAGCGCCATGTGCCAGGCGCGGTCGGCCAGGCGCTGCCAGAAACCCAAATCCGCCGCGCCGGCCGACTCGAAGCCGCCCAGCGGAAAGAAGTCCCAGAGAAGATCTACCGTGCCGCAGAAGCACATCTTCAGCAGCATGCCGAGAGCAAAGGGCGGCAGCGCGTATCCGACAAAGACCAGCACGCTGGTGGCGGCGTCGAAACGCGTGCCGTGGCGCAGGGCCTTGGCCATGCCCAGCGGAATGCAGACCAGGTAGGCCAGCACGAAACCCGTGATGCCGAACCAGAGGGAGACCGGAAAACGCGAAGCGATCAGGCTGCCGGCGGTGCTGTCGGGATAGTCATAGGAGTGCATGCGCAGACCCATGGCGTCGCGCACGAGCCAGCGCAGATACTGGCGGGCAAAGGGCTGATCGAAGCCGAACTGGCGGTTGAGCTCGCGGCGTTGCTCCTCGGTCACGGCCGCCACGCGGGCGGCGTTGCCGCGGGCCTCGCCACCTCCCAGACCGCGCATCCGCAGCAGGCGGATCTCGACGGGGCCTCCGGGCAGCACGCGCGTCAGCGCGAAGCAGATCAGCGTGATGCCCAGGAACGTTGGGACCGCGAGCAGCAAACGGCGGACGAGATAGCTGAAGCGATCCATTGCGGCTCAGTCGGCTTGCCGGAAGGTGGCGTCGAAATCCACGATGTCGGGACGGGGAGGCAGCATCTCGCCGTTCTTGACGGCCGCCTCCAGTTCGGCGGCCGAGTCGGCGTCGTACCACCAGTAAGGCAGCAGACTGCGCTCGTCCCCATACTTCGACAGGATCGTGGGCGGCGTGCCGAACTTGTCCCAATAGAGCAGCCGCGTGTAGTTCAGGTTCCAGAGCAGCACGTATGGAACCTGCTCGGCCAGGATGCGGTCGATGCGGCGGCAGATGGCATGGCGCTCATTCAGATCGAAAATGCTCTTCTGGGCCTCGATCAACTGGTCCACCATCTCGTCCTTGAAACCGGAGATGTTGTTACCGCTCGGGCGGGCGGCTTCGGCCGACGACCACTGACTCTCCGGATCCTTGAACAGGCTGCTGCTCCAGGCCGCCCAGGTCATGTCGAAGTTGAAGGCGTCCATGTCGCGCGTCCAGGCGGCCTGATCCTTGCGCTCGATGGCCATCTCGACGCCGGCCTTCTTGAGGTCCTCGCTGTAGAGCACCAGGAACTTGTCGCTGGACTCGTCGCGCGTCAGGAAAGTGAAGCGCAGCGGCTTGCCGTTGCGCATGCGCAGGCCGGTCTGCGGGTCCGGCGCCCACCCGGCGGCGGTCAGCAGCGCGCGCGCCCTGTCGGGATCGTAATTGAACTCGGGATTGTCGCAGGGCTGGCCATCGCTGTATAGGTCTTCGAAGTACGACTTGTGCAGGAAGTACTGATTGTGCATCAGGGTTTGATTCATCTTGGCGCGGTCGAGGAGATGGGCCGCCGCCTGGCGGACACGCAAATCGTCGAAGGGCGGCCGGCGCATGTTCATGGCAAAGCCCTGGAAGCCGATGGGGTAATGGTTGCGCACGCGCCGCTTGACGATCCAGTTCTGGTCGAATTTGGGCCCGCTGGTGCGGTTCACCCAGATGGTCGCGCGGTACACGGCGTAGACGTCCACTTCGCCTTTCAGCAAGGCCTCGAAGGCGTTGTCCTGATCTTCGAAGAAGCGATAGACCACGGTCTGGAAGTTAAACGTGCCGCGGGTGGCGGCACGGGCGCGACCCCACCAATTGGTGCGGCGTTCGAGCGTCAGCGAGATGCCTTCCTGGATCGAACCGATAGCGTATGGTCCGGAGACCACCGGGAACGAGGTGTTGATCTTGTTGAAGTCCTGGCCGCTGTAAATGTGACGCGGCAAGATTTCGAAACTGCCGGCGGCGCCCAAGTTGCGCCAATGAACCTCGCCGGCCGTGAAACGGATGGTATGGGCGTCAATCACCAGCGGCGGCGTGTTGGTGAAGGTCTGAAGCGACACCTTCATGGAGCCCGTCTGGCTGGCGGGGTCCATGATGCGATCGAAGGTCCACTTGACGTCCTCCGCCGTGAGCGGCTGTCCGTCGCTCCATTGCGCGCGCGGATCGAGGTGGAAGGTGAAGACGCGCTTATCCTCAGAGATCTCCCACCGGGTCGCCAGCCTGGGCGCATACTCGGCCGTCAGTGGGTCGTTGTCCAGCAGCGTCTCGAAAAGCGCGCCGAAGACCTGATAGGTGAAGGTGTTGTTGTCTATGAAAGCGTTCAGACTCTTGGGGCTGGGACCGGCGGCGTAGACCAGCTTGCCGCCCGGGACGGCGTCGCGGCTGGCGATCGGGTCGGGGCGGTCGCGCCAGGCCGGGTCTGAGGTCGGCGCCGACACCTGTGCCGTGGCGTTGGATGCAGCGGCTCCTGCATTCGTACCGGTTGCAGGCGCGTCTTCGGGCGTCGGGGCCGGCACCGACTGTGCGACCTGATCGGCAACCTTGTCGCTGGCGGCGGGCTGTGCGGTCGCGGCCGGCGCCGGCGCGGTTGCCGGCGTGGCGGCCGCCGTCTGCGCTTGTGCGGCGGCCGCGGCGCAAGTCATTACGGCGATCGCCCAAATCGTTTTCAAATGCATGCGTTCCCTCTTCCTAGAAGATACAGTTCATCTGTTGATCATGGCGGCGGCGACGCCGGCGCCAAAGCCGTTGTCAATGTTCACCACCGTGACGCCGGAGGCGCAGCTTGTCAGCATCGCCAGCAGCGCCGTGATGCCGCCCAGGTTGGCGCCGTAGCCCACGCTGGTCGGAACGGCAATCACCGGCCGCTCCACCAATCCCGCCACCACCGAAGGCAAGGCTCCTTCCATGCCGGCCACCACCACCAGCGCGCGCGCCGCGCGCAATTCCCCCGAACGGTTCAACAGCCGGTGCAGTCCGGCCACGCCCACATCGTAAATGCGCGCCACCCGCGCCCCCATGCGCTCGGCGATTATCGCCGCCTCCTCCGCCACGGGAATGTCCAGCGTCCCGGCGCAGACCACGGCCACGCGGCCGCGCCGGCGCGGCAGGGGCTTGATATCGTGCGCCAGGATGCGCGCTTCAGCATGGTAAACCGCCCGCGGCAACGATGCCCGCAAGTCCTCGTAGACCGCGGGCGCGACGCGCGTGACGCAGGCATTCTGCCCGGCGGCGTTGAGCGCGCGCACGAGCGCCCCGATCTGTGCCGCGCTTTTGCCCGCGCCGTAGATAACCTCGGCGAGCCCGCGCCGCCGCTGCCGGTCGAGGTCGAGTTTGGCGAAGCCGAGGTCGGCTTCAAGCCGCGACGCCGTAGAACGGCCGCGAGTGGTGCCTTTTGTGCGCATCGGCATATAGTGGCCGGTGACGGCCGTCTCTTTACTGCTTGCAGAGTACCCGCCGGCCCAGCGGATGTCAACGGCGGCTGCAATGAGTCCGTGAGACAGGGGTGCGAGTAGGGCGCATGCGAAGGTGAGCGAACCAGACCTGTGGCTGTCACCGCGAGAGTGATCTCCGGGCTATGCATCAAGGGTGTCGGCGCTGCGCGTCAGCGGCCCGGCGGCGGCTCCTGAACCGGACGAAGTGCCCGTGTTCCGCCGCCGGGGGCAAGCGCGGCGCGGATCGGGGTTACCGGAAAACGGCGCGTCAGCATGGGCCGGATGCAAGCAAGCGGGGGCGGCGCCAACCTTGCGGTTGCGCCGCCCCCGGTGACGCCGCAGCCGGACCATGATCACGCGCCAGGCTTTCCGGCCCGATCCGCGCCGCTTCCGTGCTACGCCTCCATGTCCCCATAGCACGCTCAAGATATCGCTCACACTCACCATGCACCCCGCTCGCACCACCATCTCACTGACCATCAACGGCTGCTTGCCGCCATGGCCGTGCTGCCGCTATGATGCGGCGGTATGCGGACAACGACCTTCATGCAGCGTGTGACCATCGGTGTGGCCACGGGCTTCGGACTCGGCAACGCTCCCATCGCCTCAGGCACCTTTGGCGCCCTGCTGGGACTGCCGCTGGCGCTGGGTTTCTCCGCGCTCTACGACCGTGTCTGGTGGCAGGCGGCCATCGCGCTGTTGCTGACCCTGCTGGCGGTGCCGGTCTGCGATGCCGCCGAACGCTATTATGGCCGGAAGGACGACGGACGCATCGTGGCCGACGAGTTCCTGACGCTGCCGATCGTGGTGATCGGATTGCCGATCCTGCGCATGATCCGGCAGGACGGGCGCGTGGTCGAGGGCTTCCTGCTGCTGGGAACCGCCTTCGTCATCAGCCGGGTGTGCGACATCTGCAAACCCACGCCGGCGCGCCAGTCGCAACGCATCAAGGGCGGCTGGGGCATCGTGCTGGACGACTTCTTCGCCTCCCTCTACGCGCTGATCCTGCCGTGGGGCGAGAAGGACCTGCTGGAGCGATACGTCTTCCCGGCGCTCGCTTGACGCGCTCGCCGA
>JAQULY010000118.1 GCA_028718445.1 Kiritimatiellia bacterium | reverse complement strand
GCCGCGCACCTCCGCCGCCATGCGCTCGCCAGTGCTCCCCAGCACGAGCGGCACCAGCCCGCCCCGGCCCGCCGCCCCCAGCGCCCGCCACTCTGCATTCATTTGCGTGCCCCCCGCCTTAGGATCTCCGCCAGGCTCCCGGCCCGGATGCGTCCATGCTCGCCGCTGGCCCCGCTGCCCGCGCGCCCCACCGCCAGCGCATCCGGCAGCCCCGCCGAGGCCCGCAATGCCGCGTCCGGCAGCCCCACCTCCATGCAGGCGTGACAGGCCTCGTCGTAAATGTGATCCTCGGAATCCGTGTCGACGTCGTCGTAGGTGCGCTCGTCGAGCGGCAGGTCCGGCACCGTGCGGATAAACTCGCGGCAGGTCCGGAAGACCACGAGCGTCTTGGTTTTGATCCGCGCCCCGAACTGCCGGAATTTCAACTTGCGCGCAGCATCGCCCGGGCGCATCGCCAGGCCGCAGCGCTGGAACACCGTCGCCGTGCTGTCGCCCAGACCGCCGCCCTTGCTATCCGGCTTGCGGTTGAAAATCGTCGGATCGGCCAGCCGCAGCGATGGCGTCACCCCCATATCCGCCTCACGATGGAGAATGCCTGCCGCGATTTCGTGGTCAGCCAGGCGCAACCCCATGTCGCGCTGTCCCGGCGTGCAGCCGTACCATTCGCCGATTCTCACCAACACCGCATCCGCCGTCACCCACCACCAGCCGACCGAGAAAGGCTTGCCGAAGCCCCAGTCAAAAGTCTGAATCACCCGCGCCCCCGCCGGCACTGGGCAGGGATCCACCACGTTGCCGCTGGTCCATTCGAAGGCCTGTCCCGAGTAAATGTCCCAGTCACCATAGCGCCAGGCCGACCGGAACGGCTCCGGCAGTGCCTCCAACCAGGCGATATATTTCGGGTCGCCAATCTGGATGCTGGGATTGTCGTCCACCGTGGCGGGGATGTACATGCGCAGTCGCCCATCCTTGCCCCGATAGGCCTTGTTGGGTTCGCGCGGATCGTCCTTGCCGCAGCCGAAGCGCTCCTTCAGCCACCTGTGCCCCACGCCCCCCGGATTCGCGGTCAGCAGTACTTCCGTCTCCAGCCCCGGCACCGTCGAACGGCACGAGCCCAATAGCAGCTCATAACGCGACTCGTCCGGGATCTGCCCCGCCTCCTCGATCAGGAGCCGCTGATACTCATGACCCTGAAATTTGGTGTAGGCCTCCTTGTCCTTCAAGTGCCCGCACCTGAAGATTTCCCCGGTTTCGAACTCGACGCGCGCCTTGCCGCTGGCTACCACGTGCCCGCCCAGGTCAGCATAGATGCGCCGCGCCCGGTCCAGCCAATCGCACAGATCCTCGTAGTTGCGCCGCATCACCAGCGCGCGATAGAGCGGGTTCCCGAAATGCGGCGGCCGTGTCAGCCATGCCTGCCCGCCGGCGGTCTTGCCCCCGCCGCGCGCCCCGCCAAAGAGAATCTCAAAGCACCCCGCGCATTTGAGGAGGAACGTTTGCGGCCCTGGATGCGGGCGCCAGTCGCGCGTGTTGCTCTCTACGCCGCTCACTCCGTCTCCTGTCCGCTCTCCTGTCCATCGCCCAGCGGCACCGGCTCAGGACGCGGCAGCCACATGATGCCGCGCGGCAGGTTTTCCCCGCCCGGCGTCCCCGGCGTCAACGTCAGTTGTTTCGGCGCATCCCAGCCCAGCAGGTCCGCCAGCAGCCGCTCCGACGAACGCGGGTCAAATAGCTCAATCTCCTCGACGAAGGGTTCGCTCCAGCATTTCCCGATGCGGTCATACTCGACCTTGCGCTTGATGCGCTTAATGGCGCGTGCCGCCGGGTGCGCCTTGACCGCCTCGCAGAACTTGCTCCACGGCAACCCCAGGAGGTCGGAAAAATCCGTCATCGCCGCCGCCGCCCGCGCCGAGGCATTTTTCATCACGTCGCGCCGCCGCAGAATTGTCCGGTGCGCCGTCGCGCCCAGCAGGAAAGCCAAACGACGCTGAATGTCAACATTTGTCAACAGGCGCGACCCCTGCTGACGAGCCGTATCCGGCGAGTATCCGGCCTTGCGCGCCGCGGCCGTCATCGTGGGCTCGGTCACGAGGCACTGACAGAAGCGCTCGCGCTGGGCGTCAAGTAGCGGAGTTTCCAGGGGTTTCGGGTCATCCACAACGGCTTCGACGCGCTCGAAAATCCGCTTGCGCGTGCCCCGGCGATGCGCCTGTGTGGATGCTCCGCGCCGCGCCTTTTCCGGCGCCTGCCGCTTGCTGCTAAACTGCCGCTTTTTCATGATGTTTCGCCCCCGCACTTGTCAACAGGGTAGGGCGGTCTGGCTCCGGAAGTCTAGCCCCTCGCCTGCGGCTCGGGGGCGCCGGCCTCGTCCCGTCTTCAGTTCCCGTCCTCGTTACGCCGTTCGTCGCTTCTTCTTGTTTTTCCCGTATTTTCCTTTTTTTCTTGTTTGTAATCGTTCTCGTTCGTGCCGGCGCCCCCGAGCCGCAGGCGAGGGGAGAAGGGGAGGTATCGGCGACTGCCCAAAAGTTATTAACAGGCCGCGCCCACACGTTAACGACTTTATATTTCTTGTCTTTTACGTACGTACGTTAAAATAAAAGGAATGCGCGGGCAGACACCGTCCTAGCCGGTCTTTTCCACGCGCCCAAGCGCGCTGCCGGCGGAACGATAAGTTGACCGTGCTATACTTCCTGAGGGTGTCGTCCCTTTCCCTCTCACGAAGTCACGAAGTCACAAAGTCACGGAGACTCTCGCGCCTCCGCGCCCTCAGCGCGAGAATCCCGACCCGCATTTACTGCCGTGGCGCTGAGGCGCGGAGATTCTGATTCTGCTTGTGCTCCCGCGCCTACCATCTCGCTTGCCTCCTGAGTTCCGCGACTACCATCCCCAGCAAGTACTCGCGCTCGCGTGGATCACGCACGTCTGAGACCCGCAGTTGCACGTGGGCAACATCCAGCAATGTCGATTTCATTGTCACGCTGATCCGGCCGCGGGCCATCGCATCGTGGCGAGACCGCCACTCCCCGGCCAACTCCTGCAGTTGCCTGCGTTCCGCCGCGACCTGCTCGGATGGCACCATGTCCAGCCAGCGCCCAATAGCGTGTCGAATCTTATTTCTCATTCCGCTCTTCCCGATGTCAGTTTTCTTCATCTTGGCTCCTCACTATCCGTTCCGCCTCTTCCACACACTCACGGCAATCGGCCGCGTGGTGGATCACCACCGCCTCGGCGTAGGCCTCGCCGGTCACCGGGTCATTCCATTCGACATGCGGCCCGCACCAGCACATTGTGCCCTCCGTCTCGTGCTTGCGCTCATCACCGATCGGGAATACGTGAATCATGGTATCGTCCCTTTTCCGCTCACGGAGCCAAAGAACACCTCAAACACATCGCGCATCGCCGCAACGCTCCACTCTGTGTTGCTCACATCTATCCACACCGTCTCCATCGTCTCCGCATCGATCTGTCCGCCCTCTTTATCTGGCGCACCGGCGTCCATACGTTTCAGCGCCGCCCTGGCCGCGGCGCGTTCCCCCTCGGTCGCGCCCCGCCGCGCCAGCTCCTCCACCTTACGCCTGCGCTCCGGGTTCATTTCGCCGCGTCCTCATCCAGATAGAACTCTTGTGTATGCGCGAGGCGCCGCCGGCCGTCTTGATCCACCAGCGCGGCCATCCGCCGCGTCCATTTCCCGATGCGCTTACTCACCATCAGCCAGTCCAGATTCGGTGTGCCCCAGATTATCCGCAGCAGCGCCACAAACCATTCAATCGGCACCTCGTCGTCGAGCCAGTCGCCGAGGCTGTCGCCGAAGACGCGCGGCCGCACGCTATCCATTACCGAGACAAAGGTATCGCAGTGCGGGCAGATCGTCCCCCGCGCGAACCCCCGCCAACCGCACCCCGGACATTGCTTAAAGCGCCCCAGCGCCGCCGCCTTATTCCATGCCAGCGGCTTGCGCCAGCTGTCCGCGGAAGTGCGCCGCCGCGGCTGGCCCGCCCCCCAGGCCACGCCGAAGCGGTGTCCGTACCCTTCCGCATAGCAGAAGTCGCAGGCCGGACTTTTCCACGTGCAGCCGATCCAGCCGTTAAAGGTCATGTCCGCCCAGGGTACCCCAGTTATTTCGGCCATCTGTCCCGCCCTCTCTTCCGCCTGCAATTGCTCTCACGGAGGCACGAAGTCACGGAGTCACCTACAACTCCGTGCCCTCCGCGCCTCCGCGAGAGACTGTCTCTCTTCCTCTATTGCTTGCTCTTGCGCTTCGCCTTGACCTTGACCTTGGCTGCGGCATTGCCGCCCTCGGGCGCTGGGGCACCTCCTGGCGCCTCCGTCGCCGGTCCCGCTCCCCCCCCTGTCGCCGGTGTCTGCGCTACTTCCCCTTGCACCGGCGGCTCCGGCTGGACTGCTGGCGTCGCCACATCTTCGCAGCCGCAAACACACTTATGCGGCTTATCCGTGCCCTCCACTCCCTGCGTCTTCCTCACGGTCGTGCGTCTCTCCAGCCAACCCAACGCCATTTGCATGTGTTCGATGGCGTGTACGTTCTCTCTGCAGGGACACTTCGCTTGCAGGTAGACCATGCGGTCGATCAGCACCGCCAGCACCTCCTCGTTGGTTGTGCCGTCCACGACCGTATGGAACGCCGGCGGCGCCGCCAGGTTGTGCCGCTTCTCGATGAATTGCAGCACTTGCGCCGGCGCGCGCCCCTCGAACGACGCCAGCTCGTATCTATGCCCACTACTCAGTACCTTCATGACTCTCTTCCTTTCGTTGTTCTCAACCGCGGCCAGGCACCCGCCCAGCCGCACACTCGCATTCGCTCCTAACGTTCGTGCTACTTGAAATCAGGCCCGTTCCACACCTTCTCGACGAGTCCCTTGACGCCACTGGCTTTAATCTCCTTAGCGGCATAGAATATCCCGGCGATTACGCCACCCCAAACGCACAGGATCAGTATGGCCTGCACGATGAGCAGACCGGTACTAAATCGGTCAGTGTTCCGGTAGCTTCTGTCGAACTCTTCGTCGCTGAACATGCTATTCTCCTCATACCAATCGCTCTCACTGAGTCACGAAGTCACGGAGTCTCCTGCCCTCCGCGCATCCGCGTCTCCGTGTGAGACTCTCTGTCGCCGTTACACCGGCATGCGCCGGCTCACGAAACACTCGAACCGATCCTGAGGACCTGTTTCGCAAACGTCTGGCACCCATGCCGGCACCTCGACGACGACCCCGCGCTTGATGCAGAGACAAGCCCCGTTCATCCCGCACGTCACAGGAATCTGTCGCTTCCGCGGCTTGCCATCCGCGCGCAGCAGCAGCGGAAATATCACCCGGATCTCTCGTTTCTGCGTATTCAGCAAAAGTGTCTCTACCTTCATGATTCTCTTTCCTCTCGTCTGTTTTCAACCGCGTCCGGGCACCCGCCCAACCGCACACTCGCAGTGAGCCTCTCCTCTTGCTTCGCCATTGCCGCGAAATAGGGTTTAGCCTTATCGCAGATCGCCCGACGCACATGAGTACGCTTGTGGTGTTCCTCATCAATGACACAATCGCCGCGATCCAACGGCTTTCGCGTGCACAAATCAAGGTCGTGACACCAAAACGGGCAATCCCCGCATGTCTTGCCACCCAAAAGAGCCTTCATCCTTCTCCCCCCCCCAGATCCCCAGACTTCAACATGCACGCCATAATTTCACGGGCGATGTACTCAGCCACTTTCCGCAGGATTAGCCGCACCGTTTCTGCCCTGTCCTTCGCCTCGAACCTATTCACGCTGAGACAATCGGATACTATCTTGCCGTTCAGCATAAACTTGAATTTCAAGACGTTGTCAAAACCAAGGAGCGGATCGTTCCCAAACGACACCGCAACGATGTTGAACGAGTTGTCGTGTATGTCGATGGTGTTGAGAATTGCCTTATAAGCCTTCTCTCGCATCTCTTCCCATAAGCGGATGCTCTCCTCTGTAGGTGCACGATGGTGGTGTATCTCCAGTGCTTTGGGAATATCGCAATCGATGTTGACCGTTCTGTTGAACATGATCTCTCCTGTTCGTTTCTTCTTCCCTCACGGAGTCACTGAGTCTCTTCCCCTTCGCGTCTTCGTGTCTTCGTGTGAGCCTCTCCCTCTCCCCACCTCCCCGCCTATCCCCCCAGCAGCCCCTGCCGCCGCAGGTTTGCCATCAACACTTTTGCCGGGCAGCGTATCGCCGACCAGCGCCCGTCCGTCTCCGTCATCGTGCCCAGTTGCTCGCACACCTGCTGCCGGTTCTTGCGGATTGCCTGCCGCCAGCACATCTCCGCAATCTTCGAGTTGTCCATCGCCAGACACGCCCGTAGCGGGTCCTGGTACTTCCAGGCCCGCACCTCGCCCAGCATATCCATGCTCGATTCGTTGGCCGTGCCCCGTTCCGGCGCGCGCGCGCCAAAGCCCGTCACCGGACGCGGCTCCACGTTGCGCGCCGCCGGCTGCATCCTGCTCCCAGCCTCCACCCGCTGCACACCACCCTCCAGCCGCGGCCGTTCGCTCTCGCCCTGGGCGCCGCCGTCTCCGAACCAGCCCGGCGGTATCTCCCCATCCCCATCCAGGCGCGCCACATCCAGCCCCAGCTTGGCCGCCCAGCGCGCGCGCTTGATCGGTGCCGAGATATACCGCGCCAGCACCGCGGCATCCTGGCGCGTCTTGAAATAGGTAAAGCAATCGTCCAGCATGGCCGCGCCCGTTCCACTTAGCGCCACAAACCCCTGCCGCGCCAATGGTGGCGGGTAGCGGTCCTCGATCCGCGCGATGTACCCCGCGCTCAAGAGTGCCCGCCCCCAGGCCAGTTCCGTACCGCTCGCCTGCGCCCAACTCCCCACCACCGATAGCGACTTGTCGAACCATACCCCGCTTTCCAGTTCAGGCTGTGTTGTCCAACAGCACCACCACCCGGCCAGGTGCCCATAGAGCCGCCAGCGTTCGCCCGGCTCGTCGGCCTTGAGCGCCGCGCACAACCGTGCCCAGCGTGGCGACTGCATTTCGCCGCCTTCGAAGAGGTACGCCCGCACTTGCGCACCCTCCTATGTCCTCGTCAGCCAGATCCGCCCGAAGCCCTGCCCGATGCGGACCGAGAAATCGTCCTTCTTCTGCAGCCGCTCGATCTCCTTGTTGCACCACTCGCGCCACGTTACCCGGCCCCAGGCACTTCCATCGACGATCATGGCCTCGCCATAGGCCTCCGTAATGGCCTTGTCGTCCACGTGTTCCCCGCCCTGCCAGTGCTGATGCCAGCCCGCCTGTGCCTTTACCGTTAGCTTTGCCATGGTTCTATTCCTTTTCTCCACTCAGTTTTGCCGCCGCCGCGGCCACTTCCGCCGCGTTCAACCCAACCCGCCGCGGCCCGATATGCCGGTGCGCGATCGAAATCCGCCCCTCCTTGCGCCAGCGATAGAGCGTCGCGCGCGAGCACCCCAGCACGGCCGCGGATTGCCTGGGCGACATCACCGCGCCCCGCCGCCCGACCAGGCGCAAGAGGCTGCGCGCCTGATCCGCCGGCACGGCCCCCGGACCTTCGCCCAGGAGCGCCAGCAGTCCGGCCTTCGCGCCTTCATCGCCCGCGCGATCCGCCCGCAGCAGCATCGCCACGGCCTGCCTTGTCGCCTCTGCCAACATTTGTCAGTTCTCGATCGCCTCGACCACGCGCACCGGCACGCGGCTACCCACCTCGCGCACCTCGCGGACCTCGCGCGCCAGGTGATAGATGTTCACCAGGTCGGAAATGCGCGGCCGCACCTTGTTCATGTCATGGCCCGGATAGAGACCGTCGCGCACCTGCCGATCCGTCGCCGGCCCATGCACCCGCAGCCAGCCATAGACGGCGAGCATGTCCCCGGTCATGATCTTGCGGTTCTGCGCCAAGGCCGCCAGGCTATCCGCGTGCATCTTGCGCCCATCGCGCCCCAGCACCCGCCGCCTGTCCCAGCGCCGCGTGAGGGACTGCCGCTCGATCGTCATGCGCTCCTCGGTCGCCGTGGCCGGCGCGAACTCCAACGCAAGTTCCAGAGCTTCCATAGTCACGCCCCCCCCTCCGCGCCATCAGCGTCTCCGCGCGAGACATCCCCCTGTTCGTCGAGCGACTCATCAATCCTGATCCTCGTGCAGAACTCGCCAAGCAGTCGCAGCATCGGCAGAAACATTTCTTCCGCGAGCTCGTCGTTCAGGTCGGTCGGGGCAAGATGCTGGCATGTGTCCTTCAGCACCCTGATCCGCGTCACAACATCCCTCTCGACCTTATCCCAGTCCGCATTTCGCAACGTCTCAATGTCAGTCTTCTTCGTCGTGCCTCTCTCCCGTAGGATTTGTTCTGCTTCTTCCACCGCCTCCCGGTGGTCGGCGGCATGGTGTATCACCAACGCCTCGGCGTATGCCTCGCCGGTCTCCGGGTCATTCCATTCGACGTGCGGCCCACACCAGCACATCGTGCCTTCCGTCTCGTGCTCGCGTATGTCGCCAACTGGCAAGACGTGAATCATAGTCGAACCCCCACGATATATTCCTCTGGTATCTCCACATCGAAGAACCCCAGCCGCCCCAGGCACGGCCGGAACGGCAATTCGCGCGCGCTGCCGCTCTCCACGACGAAGCCGAACGGCCCGTTGAACCAGGGGCTCTCCATCCGGCGCACGCACCCCGCGAGCTTGACCACGCCCACAATCCCGCCCAGGTGCAGATCGCGCATCGCCGGCAAGGCCACGGGGAGCCGCCGCGTCTCCATGAACATCAGCGCCGCCGCATACTCCCCCTTGGTCATGCTCTTGGCCGCATGGATCAGGACCGGCCCGCGGATGTGAGTCGGCCAGGTCCGGTTCTCGACGTTCTTGTACCCGTTCACGATCAGCCAGGCCCACGGCTGCCGCACCGATAACGCTTTCATCGTCATCGTTTTTCCTCCACACCGCCGGGCGCAATCAATGGAACCACGATGACCTCGTAATACGTCAAGAGCTCGGAATCGCTCCGTTCATGCGCCCATTGCCACGCTGCGTCATAGTTCAGACTCGCCGCGACCGGATCCTCAGGTTCATACAGAGCGGAACGAACAACAGCAACGGCTTGTCCATCCGCAAATCGACACGGTTCACATACATCCATTCCCATGTGACGAGTTACACATTTTCCGCAGAACACTGGACGGCGTTGCGAACCAACCCGTCGAACCGATACGTTCGGCGCGATTTCGTTCTTGGCGGTGTCGGCATTCGCCGGCGCTACAGCCGGATATGGCTCCTTCATCATCACTATTCTTGGGGGAATCTCCGACGCCATTGCCCACGCCGCCTTGCTCTCGACGCCGTTCGCCAGCCAGTCATCGCGGCAGGAGCCACAGATCCAGCCGAGCGCAGCGCCCGCGTCATCCTGCACGCCATACATCGTCTCGCCGCGCGTCCACTCCCGCCCGCAGGCTCGGCACGGCCCCGCGTCCGCTCCATTTCCCACCGCCTGCATGGTTATTGCGATCCTTGCCATAGCTATCTCCACACTTCGCGGCCTGCCACGCCGAACCCTATTGCGTTACTCGTCGATGATCTCCATGAGTTCTGCGTCCGTCCTGTCTTCCGGCACTCCGGGCTTACCGGACACACTGCGGTGCACGAATCCGCCCTGCTCTCGCAGGATCAGGACGGACTGGTGGCCGGTGAAACGCTCCCATTTGCAGAGTGCGTCGTTGAGTACGGTCAGTGCTCGGTTTATCTCTTGAAACGGATGTTCCATGTCTATTTCCCTTCAGCCTTCAGCCTACAGACTTCAGCCTCTCGGATACTCCCGCCGCGTCCGTCCCGTCTTTCGCTTCATTCGCCATAACACCCGTTTTGGATCTCCAGCCAGCGACTCGCCGCGGCGCCAGCACTCTCGCCCTGGCGGCGCGGCACCTCCAACGGCGGCAACGCCTTGATTGACAACAACTGCAACGCGCCTTCTGCCTGACGATTGACTTGCGTGTCGCGATTATTTCCGAGATAGACCGACGACCTGCCAGCGTCATCCATCTCTGTCGTGCGTATGCGCGTATAACTCATGGTCGCACCCCCGCGCCTTGTGGAAATTCCCGCCGCTTCCACACCTTCCTCTTATCGAAGAAACACGGCGATTCTGCCGCCAGCGCGTCGATCCATGCGTCTTCGCATAGCCTTGCCCCCGGCCCCGTCTCAGGTCCCGCAATCACCTGGTCTGGCTCGCACTGGCCGCGCCATCTTTGGAATGTCAAGGGACCGAGCATCGGTTCGACCGAGACAAACAGAACCGCTCTAGCCCATGCCATATTCCACAGCAAGGGCCAGCGACCAATGTTCATTTGGTCTTCAATTGTCACGCCCACCCAGCACGTCGGCGGCAACTGCCGTAACCACGGCCCCGGCCGCTTGGTGCATGCGATATACTGATGCCACGGCGCCGCCCGCATCGCATCGCATATATCCTCGCGCCATCCCCATAAGACCCTTTCATGCCCAAGGTCGCTCGTGGAGCACACAAACACCAGCCCCGGCGTGCGCACCCGCGCAGGCTCCGCCAGCCGCTCGGGCAGGAAGGTCAGACACGGCGGATCGCGCCACTGTGTCCGGTCATCTGACAGCGCGCGTCGATGCGCCGCCCGCACATGCTCAGGCAATGTCGGGTTTTCCGCATGCCGCCGCGAAATACGCTTGGCGTAGCAGTTCAGACACCCCGCCGACGCTGGCGAACACCCGACAATCGGGTTCCAGGTCCAGTTGCACCAGGGTATCTTGGTCCGGTTCACGGCCCCACCTCCGCGCCCACCGGCTCCCACTCCTCCAGGTCGCTCAACTCGTCCGGCCACTCATCGCGGCGCAGCCGCCGTTCGTAATCTTGCAGGCTGACCGCGACGACATCCCGCGCACGCCCGACCCACCAGACGCACAGCCAGCACGCGGCGACGAGCACCAGGACGCCCACCCACCACACCCAGGACGACACCGCCCCCCGGTACTCCGCGCACTGATAGCGCCGCCCATCGCACCCAGGGCAGCCCCGCCGGCAGGGCGGCAGGTCACGACAGCCATGTTGCGGACGCTTCACGGCTGCACCGCCTCTCCCGGCTTCGCCAACATGTCCAAGTGCTGTGCCAACCCCAGCGCAATCGCGCCCACGTCGGCATCAAGACAGGCTTTAGCAGCCTTGGATGCATCAACCGCCTCTCCCGGTTCCTCCACCGGCGCCACGTCTTCCGGCAGCGCCTTCCGCACCCACTTCCACGGCAGCCGCTCGCAGGAGAAGCCGGCCGCGCCCTTGTGTCCGCCGCCGCCATACTGCTGTGCGATCTTCGACACATCCACCATCGAGGAGTAGAGCGACACATGGAACCGCTGCCCGTCGTGGCGATACGCCGCCAAGAGGGGCAACCGCTTCAGGGCGTATTCCCCAAAGGCATCGATGCCCCTCACCCCCTCCAGGCAGAGCACGCCCCACGGACTCTCCTTCATGCTCAATATCGCCCAGTACCCGTACTCCGCCAGACTTCGCGCGTTGCGCGCCTTCTCGTAGGACGCAATCGCCGCCCCATTGGTAACCACGGCATGCACAGCCCCAACCTCCAGCAGGCATCTTTCCCAGAAGCCCGCACGCGGCGCCGTGTCTTGTATCTGCGACCCCAGATTGAACAGCCGCGACTCGGGATACATATGCCGCCACGTGTCATAATCGTCCACCAGCACCACGACATACGGCGGTCGATCGACCGCCGCAGTCTCACGCGCTATCCCGGATAAGACCGGGCGATTTATCGGCCATTCAGGACAGTTGCCCCACGCCTTCTCAAGATAATTCCACGTCAACCACGTAGCCGATTTCTCGACATCCCGCCAGCCATGGAACGGATCATCGAAATCCCCCGCCTGTAACTCCTCGATCGCGCTCTTGTGATGGTCGATCCACACGACCCGCTGCGTCCGTCTGAGTATCCCTTCCATGTCGAGCGGTTTGAACGAATAGTCGAGAATGCAGACAATCTCGTTTGGTTCGATCAATCCGAGATCCGGCACCGCCCGATAGTCACATTCGACCAGTCGCACCGCGTCACGCTTGCAGCGCCGCGCTATCATCCAGGCCGCGCAGCGCCCGTCATTGTCGTTGTGATGGTAGATGATCATGCCTGCCCCTCCGCCGCGCGCCCCTCCGCCTTGAACGTCACCGTGGCCCCATCCACCAGGCCCCGAGCGAGTTTCAGCTTCACCTGAATGGTCTCCATGGTGCTCCGCCAATCGTGCACCCACTGGCGCCAGACCTTGAGCCGCTCCCAGGTCTCGACCTCCGCGCCATTTCCCACGGACGGACGGCAGCGCCAACCGCGCACGCCCGCGTCCTCAGTCGTCGCCCCCCAGATGACGACCCATTCGCGCTCCCCGTCATCCGGCACCTGTACCACCATGCTGAGGCCCGCACCGGCGACCGTGCCCCCATCCTCCAGACTCTCCAGTATCCGCCTCTTGCGTCGTGGACCCGCGAGAGAAAGCGTCTCGCTATCGCCCGCCGCGTCCGCGATCCGCACCTGCCGCCCCGTGACGTACACGCTCACGCCCGGCTGCGAGATACCCACGCAGGCGATTCGCACCAGATAG
>JAQULY010000117.1 GCA_028718445.1 Kiritimatiellia bacterium | reverse complement strand
CAGGGCGCACCGTGTTTCGAAGCGTCCTCGGACCACGGCATCGCCATGACCTGTCCTGGCATTGAGGCGCGCATCGGCATCATCGGACGTGCGCGGTTTCAGTGCGATCCGCGGCGCCGCGTTGCCGTCGTATTGCACGGCCATCTGTGGGGTACCGGCGCGGCGCACGACCTGACGGAAGCATACGCACGCGACGGCATCGCCTTCGTGCGCCAGTTGGAGGGTTCCTTTGCCGTGCTGGTCGCCGACGGCGAGCGCGGCCAGGTGTGGCTCGCTACCGACCGCGTGAACTCGCGTCGCGTGTGTCTGCGGGAACGGGAAGGCGCCGTAGAGGTGGCGACGGAACTGTCCCACTTCGCGGCCGAGGATGCCACTGTCGACCCGACGGGAATCGCGTGGGTCCTCTGCTGTGGCGTGGCCCACGACGACCGGACGATCCTTGACGGCGTTCGGCGCATGCGACGCGCGGCCTGGCAGCGGTTCGACGCCGATGGCGGCGGACCGGTCGAGACCTACTGGTGCCCGCGGTTCACCGACGATGACACGAGGTGTAATCGCGCTGATGCCAAGCGCGAGTTGTCCGAGCTTCTGGTGGCATCCGTCCGTCGCTGCGATCCGGGGGAACAACCGCTGCACATCTCGCTCAGCGTGGGGTACGATGTGGCGGGCATCGCGGGTCTGCTCGCTCGCGGACCGCGCCATGACGCGATCCGCACCTTTTCCTACGGACTCGACGAGGAACGGGTGGGAAGCGACGCCTGGGCCGCGCGCGAGATGGCGGCAAGGCACGGCTTTGTGCACCGTTTCTATCCCTCGCACGATGGGCGCACACTGGCTGCAATCGAGCGCAACGCGTCCTGGGGCGACGGTCAGGCGCAATTCTGCGATGAGTCGCTGGCCTGGTGGCGGTTGCGCGAGGAGTTGGGGGATCGGCTGCCTTGGCTCTTTGTCGGTGAGCAGTGCTTTGGCGGGACAGAGATGACCACACCTGGCGAGGAGGATTTGCTGCGCGTCTGCGGCATCCGACGACTCCGCGCGCAGCCGTGGCTGAAGCGGGTCTTCTCGGCCAGCGCCTTCGAGCGCGCAGCCGGAGAACAGAACGCGGACATCGCGTCCATTCTGCGTCGTGCCCTGCCAGTCGGCACGATTCACGACGCGCGGGTGTTTGTCTTTCTGGACCAGAGAGTCGCGAACCAGTTGATGCCGTGGCGGGAGCGCTATGCCGGACGCGTGTTCCGCGTGGTGAGTCCGTGGCTATCGCATGCGCTGCTCGACTTTATCGGGCGGATTCCGCACGCCTGGCGCACCGAGAAGAAGCTGTACAAGGAGACGATCGCGGACTTGCTGCCGGAGGTCTTCTCCCGCGGGCGGGCCGTGTTGAGCGGCTACGTGCCGGACTGGCAGATGGAGCTGTGGCGGGAGCGAGGGAAGATCGGCGAGGCGCGGATGCCGCGGTCCGCGTACAGTCCCCTGGATTCGTGCATTGATCCGGATGCCGTCCGAGGACTATTTGCGCGGTGCGCACCAACGTTCGACGCCAGGCAACCACGGTGGCGACAGATCACTCGCGATCGCTTGCGTTTCGCGGCCTGTACACGCCTCGGGCTGCCGTCAGCACTCCGCGGGCCGACCGACGCGGAGAGAACCGCGTTTCTCCTGAGATACTTGACGATGCGCCGGTTTCTCGAACTTGCGCGCGAGCATGGCCGCGTCAACGTTGCCGACGCGCCTCGCGGTGCCGGACGGCCCTGATGCAGGCGCGCAGCACGGCGGCCGCCATGCGGCTCCGTTCGAGGCGGAAGAAGATGTCCAGCCACACGCGCAGGTGGTCGCGCAAATTGCGCGAGGCATGCACGCGATTGGCGCGCTGCCGGAAAAGCTGCGCGTCGAAAGCCATGCGGCGCTGGTGTTCCGCGGTCAGCAGCGATTGCAGGTCTGGCGCGAGACAGGGGGTGAAGATGCGGAGGACTTCATTGCGGCGGGTCTCGACGTGCAGCGGATCGTTCGACACACCGCCGCGGGCGAACCAGGAAACTAGTCGGTCCACGTGCGCGAACCGCGCGCCGCCGCGGTACTGCCTGAAGAAGAACTCGCGGTCGCCAACGATTCGGTAGCTTTCGTCGTACCCGCCTTTCTCAAACAGCGCACGCCGGATGAAGCTGGCGCCGTGCGGCAACGATCCGCTCGCCCAGAACGCCAGATCCAGGCGCGACGCGTCGGGAGGCACCCAGAGTTGTTCGGGAACGCCACGCACATGGAACTGCAGGTTGCCATAGACGATGTCGGCGTCGGGCATGGCCGCGAAGAACGCGGACAAGGCGTCCGGCGCCAGGGTGTCGCCCGAATTGAGGAACAGGAGGAAGTCGCCGCGAGCGCGGGCGGCGCCCTTGTTCATGGCGTGGTAAATGCCTCGGTCTGGTTCCGAGACCCAATGGGCCAACCTGGGTTCATAGGCCCGCAGCAGTTCGACAGTCCCGTCAGTCGAGGCACCGTCCACAACGACCTGTTCGAAATCGCGGAAAGGCTGGCGGTCATGCACACTTGCAAGCGTCCGTTCGAGTCCGTCGCGGTTGTTGAGCGCGACGGTGACGATCGTAAGTCGCGGGGACGTGGAGTCTTGAGGAGTTGACGACATGGCTGGTCAGCGCTGGGGCAGGTTGGCATGCGACAACCGGCGGCGTAGCGAGCGGCCGGTTGCCAGCCGCCCGCGCAGATGTGGGAACACGCCGGGCAAGTATATATCGTCGGCCGTCCGCCGGCACAAGACCCAGCGGGCCACGTACACCAGCGTACGAGGGTGTGCCATCGCAGGCGGGTAGGCGCGCAGCGCGCGCCGCACGGTGCGCCAGTCGGGCGCGGTGCGGATCCAGGCCTGGTGCAGCGCGGTGCGATGAGCGGCCGGCAGAGGCGCCATGCGCGCCCATGTGGCCATGATCTCAAACACTTCCTGCGCGGCGCGGTGCATACGCGCTGAGTCGCGGATGCTGTTATTCGCATGCACCCCGCGCATGGCGACGGGCTTGTCGGTCTCGCCGGCGGCCAGGCGACAGCGCGCAGCCAACTGCATCATGAGCAGGGTGTCCTGTGCGAGCCGTAGGTCAGAGAAGTAGGCGGACTTGTCGAACGCAGCGCGCCGCAGCGTGGCGGCGTCGAAGGAAAACATGCCCGCGCCGCCGATCGGACTGACCTCGAAATACAGGCGCTCGGGAGAAGGACGTCCGCGTACGGTCGTGAGCAGCGGCCGCGTGCCGTCGGCCTGCCACCAGGCGCGGCCCCGATCATCCAGGAACTCGACGCCGAGCGCGTTGTAGACGCCGTCCAGCGCCTCATCCGACAGCAGCAGTTCCGCGTCGCGCCTGAAGCGATCCGCAAGGTAGTAGTCGTCCGCATCCAGAAAAGCGACGAAGGGACAGGTTGAGGCGCGGATGCCGACATTGCGGGTTGCGCCCGAACCGTGGTTTGCGCCATCGGGATGACGCAGCAGGCGCACGCGGTCAGGATGCGCGGCGGCCAACCGCGCGCATTCCGCGAGCGACCCGTCGGAGGAGCCATCCTCGACCAGCAGAACCTCGCGTGCCTCCGGCTGCAACAGCGCCGAAGCTACCGCGCGCGCGACAAAGGTCACGGCGTTGTAGACGGGGATGACGACGGAGACCTCAAATGCAACATGCTCAGGCAATGATCGCTCCCAACGCGACGGTGGGGCGGGCGAGGACACCTCGTTGTTCCTTGGACCCGCCACGACGCGATGATAAACTGAACCCCGTGACCGCTCCAAGCACTTTGAGTGTCCCGCCGGCAACGTCGCCCCGTGAGGGGCCGGCGCTCTCGGTGCTCATTCCCACCTATAACTACGGGCGCTTCCTGGCCCAAGCCATTGACAGCGTACTGGCGCAAACAGTCAGGCCGCGGGAAGTCGTGGTTGCCGACGATGGTTCGACGGACGACACTGCCGCCATCGTCGCCGGGTACGGCGATGCCATCCGGTACCGCCGGTTCGACCACGCCGGCGTCTACGCCGTGAGGCAGGCCATGCTCGCGGAACTTCGAGGCGACTGGTTTCTGAACCTCGACGCCGACGACTGGATCGAGGCGGATTTCTTGAAGCGAGCGCTGGCGGTGGTCATGAGCCAGGCGGGCGACGGTTCGTTAGCCTTCGTCTATCCGGATATCCGGCGGTTTGGGGAAATCGAGGACTTGCGCGAGTTCCCCGAGTTCGACACCGGCAAACTGAAGCTTGGCAACTATGTGGTCATGAACTCCCTGATCCGGCTGGACGCGGCGCGTCAGGTCGGCTTCGATCCGCGCTTCAACGACGGCCAGGGCGACTACGACTTCTATCTGGGGCTGGCGAAGTTGGGCTATCGTGGCGTCCGTCTGCCCGGAGGTTTGATGCACGTGCGCGTGCATTCCAAGAGTATCAGCGGGGCGGGGCGCACGCAGTTCCGGCACGTGGAACTTGCCGAACGTATCCTGGCGAAACACGCCGGCTTCTTTTCCGCCGCGGAAGCCGGGGCGCTGCGGCTGCAGGCGCGCGATCGCATGTGCCGCGCCATGTGGCAGCGTGCCGTCAGCGAGTACCGCGCCGGTCATGCGGCGGAGGCGGCGGCGCTGGGAAGCAGGTTGCTGCGGGAAGGAGCCGGCGCGCATCGGGTGCGGGGTGCCGGCATGTCGGCGCTGGCGGCGCTGCTCCGACGGTCGCACGGGCGGCTACGTTTGCCGCTGCGTTAGGGACGGCGACGGGCGCAGTCTTTCAGGGAGTGCGACTCGCGAGCATCCTCAGATCCAGCATGCGTCGCGCGTAGGCACGCGGCAGGTGCGCCACTATCCAACGTAACGCCGACCTCGACCCCGGCGTTGCGATGCGCAACAAGTCCTCGGCCGGCGACACATATAACTGAAGCGCCAACTCCATGCGTCGGAAAGCGCGCAGGGCAGGGCCGATGCCTGCCACTCGCACCAGCTCGCCGCGGATGGCCTTGTCGAGATAAGGCGCGGCGTGCGCATCCAGACAGAGATAGTGCAGTGTCCGGTACAGGACGAATCCGACCGGGACCGGAAAGTCGAAAGTCCACTCGTAGTCGATGATTTGCCATCTTTCATCATGGACGATGATGTTCGGCAGTATCAAATCCAGGTCCGTGACGGCGGTAGCTGGCATGCCCGCCGGCAGGCGGAGCGCGCCGAAGACGGCGTGGAAGGCCGATGTCGGCTGGAACGGCTGTTTGGCCACGGCCGTTGCCGCCGCAAAGAAAGATCGGAGCAGCGCCACGAACCCGCCACGATCGCCATCGCGCAGTAGTTTCGCGGCCAGGTCGGCCAGCGTCGCACCCTCCACAAAGTCGAAGGCCACGCCATCTGGGATGGCTTCGCAACGGTTCACGTCGAAGGACGTACCTTCGTATAGCGCCGCCAGGCGCGCGCGTGACGCCACCATCGCGGCGACATGGGGACGTGCCGCCTCGGTCAGCGCCCGTTTGCGCATGTAGCGCCGGCCGAGCGAGTCCACGCACAAGTCGGTCCGAACCTGGAAACGCGGATGGCGTTGCGTCGAGAATCTGGTCGAGAGGACCGTGTCGCCGGGCGACGGCTGGGCGCGCGCGGAGTCGCTGCTCATTGCCGCCTCCCGGCGCCGTTCAGGGCGCACGTTCGGAGCCGCAAGCGCGTGTAAGAGCCCCGCAACCGGCAAGGACAACGGCGGGCGAGAAACTCGCTGCCGCGCTCGATGGTGGGCCACAGATACTGCAACCCGGTGCAACGCAGGACGCGTCGCAGCCCGCGCAGCGACGCGAGGAACGAGGCGAAGGTCGCAAACCGTAGACCGGGAGTGCCGTTCAAAGCGCGACGCGTGGCGTCGAGCATGAAGGTCGCGTTGGCCAGGAACGCCGCCGCCTGGGGCTCGGTAAACGTCCAGCCGGTCAGGAATCCACGCGCCTGCGCCACGTAGGGAAGGATGCGCTCCAGGGCGTGGTTCAGTGTGCCGTCATGTGGCAGGGGTTCTGCCGGAAAGTCCGCGTACTTCCATGGAGCCGCGAGCAGCGGCTCCAATGCCGCGGTGCGGCACCAGAAGACCGATCCCACCGCGATGGGGGAGCGTTGCCTGCCCGGGTGCGCCGGTAGACCGAGCCGGTCTGCCAGCCGGCACGTCGCTTCGTAGCAGACGGTCCATGCATCCATGCTGGACTTGAAGTAAGTGCCGTGCATGGGTGGAGGCGGCACCAGCAAACCGAGGCTTGGATCGGCCTCGAACGCGGCCACGATCCGGCGCACATAACCTGGACTCGCCAGCATGTTCTCCCACAACAGCTCGCGGAACGCCGCGCCGACGGTCGCGTATTCCTTCTGAGGCGACGTCTTGTCGTGAACGAAGCAGAGGTAGTCGTGGTCGGCGAGCAGCGGGCGGCATCCCGCCAGAAACGCACCCCAGTCACGCCCGCGCGGCTCGACCTGCAAGATTGTGGTGCGCGCCGTGTCGGGGCGCTTGACGAGCGCTTCGAGTTGGCTCCTCTTCTCTTCGGTGTCGGTCGTGATGATCAGATCTATCTCCGGCGGAATCGCGCACAACGTGGCCGCGCAACGTTCGAACTGATCCGGATAAAAAAGGTGTGCGACGACCGCGATCCGTCGTCCTGTCGGCAGGGCCGGCGCGGCGTCGTCGGTCGCGAAGACGTAATCGAGCCCCAGGCTCTCCTTCAGCGCGCCGGGGTCGTACCGTCGCAGCAGATGTCGGAACACGAGCCGGAGATCGTAGTTCGAGTGTCTCCGGACGTGTTCGACCGTGGCGCGGAGCTCGGCGCCGCCGCAATGGCGCAGGTACTCGGTGCGGGAAACGAGGAAGGAACGGCGCTTGATGACGGGGTATTTGCGATGGGCGACGAGCTCGTGCAGCGCATACGTGTGCGGATCGAAGTTCTTAACCGGAGGCCCCTCAAGGTCGGCGGTTTCGCAATAGGCGCTCCACGCAAAGCCGCGGTCCGCGAAATGGCGGGTGAGAACTGCCGCGAAGCGGTCGGCCAACTCGTCAAAATGGCGGAAGCGCGGCAAATCTTGCCAGAACGCGCGGAAGTCGTTCGAGGAGAGCACGCGCTTGCCGAAAACAAGGAAGTACGTCTGCAAGTAGCGTGGGCGATTGCCGTAGGGGCAGAGCCCCGTGCCGGGGGTTTCGCCGTGGACGCTGAGTCCCCAGAAGTCGTGGCCGCGGCGATCCATCTCCGCGAAGACGGTGGCGAACGGATAAAGCGGGCCGAAGAAAGAGTCGTTGAAGAGGACCAAGTCGTCATAGTCGGCCAGACGGTCGTATCCGACATGCCCTGCAAGTGCCTCCTGCCACGCGCCCACATCGAACCCCTCGTTGGGCCGCACGTATATCTCGCCGGTGAACTCGGAGAGCCTGCGCCATCCCTCGTCGGACAACGTGCCGTTGACGACCACGACGAGGCGCGAGAGATTCTGCATCATGTCCCGCAACAGGAACACGATGTAGTCATCCACGCTGCCCTCAGGATCGTGGGTCAGGAAGATACCGATGCGACTGCGCGTGGGCGGCGCCGGCGCGGGTATGGTTGTGCTATCGGCTGCGTTCATCTACGCTGCTATGATAGCCGCTCGCGCCACGGGCGACTATAGCTTTCAGGGGAGTTGACTGAGTCTGTCTAGCCTTCGAGTCGCGATATCCAATACCCCGGCTCGCGGCTGCAGTGCGCCACGGCCAACACCCACAGAAGATCATCGTGCAAGAGGTACACGATCAAGTACGGGAAACGACGGGTCAGATAGCGGCGAGTTCCGTCAGGCTGCGGAGAACATTGTTCCGGGAAGTGCCGGATTTGATCCACGGCAGCCCGAACCGCGCTTTCGAGATCGAGCCCCAACCCCGGACAACGTTCCTCGTAATAGGATACAGCTTCTCGCAATTCCTGTTCGGCTTCGCACAGGATGCGAACCTGGATCATGGGCGCTTGGCCTCTATGTCCGCGAACACGTCTTCTGCGCGGCGGCTGCGGGCGGCACCCTCGCGCACACTTTGTGCCCGTCGCGCAATCTCCCGTTCGACTGAAGAGGGCAACGTGTATGCGGATGGGCTCTCCAGGCTCAGGATCAACTCGTGGGCCAGGCTCGCGCGTTCGCCGACGTGGAGCTTCAGGGCCTGCCCCCTGACTTTTTCCATTGCCGTTTTCATAGTAATCAGAATAGGCCGGATGTTCCTGTGGTGTCAACCCGCGCTTGTCGCGGCAGTGAGATGCCAGTGAGATGGGGGACGAGGCGCAAGTGGGTCGCATGAGAGTGTGAGAGACCTGGACATGGGGCCGGCTGCGCTGGTCAGCGCGTCGGGACTTCGATCACGGGCGTGTGCGCTTTCGTGCTACGTCTCCATCAATTCACGGCACGCTCTGGCGCCAACCTTCGCGCCAGCCCACGCAGGCGCCGCGTACTGAAGTCCAGTGTCCGCGGCAGGCGTCAAGAAGCAGACGGGCGAGGAACGGTGGCGCCGCGGCGAAGAGTGGGCGCCGCGAGAACTTGCGCAGGAAACGGACGTGACCGGCCCGGTAGCAGCGCGCCTGCATCTCGGTCAGCTCCCGGATCGTGGCCGAGCCCGCGTGGACAACGCTGGCACCGCGCGCGACGGCCAGTTTCCAGCCGCTCCGCCTGGCGCGCAGACTGAAGTCGGCATCCTCGAAGAAGAAATAGTACCCCTCATCCAAGAGGCCGATGTCGTCCAGGAGCGCGCGGCGGACAAGCAGGCTGGCGCCGCAGAGGTAGTCCGGCAGGCGCTCGGACCGGGCGTGCACGGGGATGCCCCAGGGCCACATCAGATTCTTGCCGGCGGGCACCAGGCGGCGCGTGGCTTCGTCGCGGCCTTCGCGCAACTGGCAGCCGACCATGCCGATGCGTTCGTCCGTCTGCGCGCACGCCACCAGTCGCGCCAGCGCGTCCGGCGCGCAGACGGTGTCGTTATTGAGCAGCCACGCATAGGCTACGCCGGGATCGGCCAGACCCGCGCGCAGTCCCGCGTTGACGCCGCCCGCGAAGCCGCGGTTGGTCTCCAGCCGGATGACGCGAGCGACGGGGCAGGCCGCGGCCAGGTCGGCGACGCTGTGGCCGCGCGAGCCGTTGTCTACCACCAGGATGACGGTCGGTCCGTAGGTCTGCGCCGCCAACGAGGCGCAACATGCGACCGTGTCCGTCAGCCGCTCATAGTGGGGCACGACGACGGCGACGCCCTTGGCGTTCATATCCATAGTCCGGCACTCTATCCCCGCACCGCGGAAGGTGTCAATTACGGCAGCTTGTACCAGGTATGGATCTGGTAGGACTGCAGGACGGGAAGGGACTCGCTCCAACCGAAGACCTTGACGAAGGTGGTCCCGGTCGAGGATAGACGGATGCGCCAGGTGCCGGTGGCGGGCTCATAGACCGCGGGATCCGTGGCTCCGTCGCCGTCGTAATCGGCGGCGGCGGGCTTCGCAGTCGTTGTAGATCCCAACTTGAACTGCCACAGCGGGTCCGGCGCGGACGAGCGACGGATGAACCACTCGGCGCCCGCACGGTGGAAGACGGCGATGTCGGCCTTGCCGTCGCCATCGTAGTCGCCCGGCACGGGCACGGCCTGGTTCCACCCGAAGCACAGCTCCCATTGTTGCATCGTCGAGCTGTTGCGCACGTACCAGTTGCCCGATGCCGGATGGTAGACCGCTATGTCCGTTTTGCCGTCGCCGTCGTAGTCGGCCGGCGCCGGGATGGTCTCCGACCAGCCGAACGGCACGGTCTGGTCGCCCCAGCGGGTGCAGCGCAGGTACCAGGTGCCGGACGCCTGATGGAAGGCGGCGATGTCGGCCTTGCCGTCGCCGTCGTAGTCGCCCGGCAACGGCACCGTCGCGTTCCAGCCGAACTTCTCTTCGCGATCCACCCCGGTCGAACTCGGCCGGATGTACCAGTTGCCCCATCCCGGATGGTAGGCGGCGATGTCGGTGCGTCCGTCGCCGTCGTAGTCGGCGGGCACCGGCATGACCTCCGACCAGCCGAAGGGCACCTCGACAAGCGGTTCGGGCGCCGAAGACGGGCGGATGTACCACTTGCCTTCGCCCTTGAAGAATACCGCGATGTCGGACAGGCCGTCGCCCTCGTAGTCGAACTCGCCGTTGCCGCGCAGCACGGCATAGTCCAGGAAGGCGTGGTTGTTCGTGACGGTCGTTTCCGAGACCAGGTTTTCGAACTCGACGAAGGCGCAGAGCCGGTTGGGGCCGCCGCCATGCACGACCTGCGGCGGCACGGTGAATACCCGCGACTCGCCGGCGGCCAGCGGCCCGACCGGCCCCCACCAGTCGCCCACCTCGCCGAAGACCGGGGCGGCGTTGGTGCGATTGTACCAGAGATCGAGATAGCGCCCGTCGCCGGCGACCGCGCCTTGGTTGCGGACAGTGACGGTCGCCGTAACCGGGTGGCCGTCGAAGACGATCGCCGGATACATCGAGATGGAGTCGATCACGAAGTCCGGCATCGGCGGCGGCACGGCGCGCAGCAGCGCCGGCAGCAGCACGACAAGCGACGGCGTCAGCCGCAACGCGCCGGAAAAGGACCGTTCGCGCGCGCGCCATCTCGCCCACATCCCCGTGGCGCTGTCGGCGTCTCGATGAAATCGTCCGGGGGTCGGTACTGACGTGGCCGGCCTGAAGGATGTCTGCTGTTTCCTGCGCACAATTCCTTTTTTACAACACCGGCCGCCGGTATACAATCACGGACATGTTCAAGACGGTACTCGCAAGCTGGCGCGGGTGTTGTCGCCGGCCGCCGGCCGCGCCGCCGGCCGGCGCCGCAGACCGCCGCGGATGCCGCTGCGCGGGGATTCGCGTACCGCCAGCCATGTGGGCGGTGGCGGCGGCGACAGTGCTCGTGGGACTGGTCTGCCTGACCACGCCCGTTACCGATCGCAACCATGGATTCGATGCGGATGGGGTAGTGTACGGGGCCATGGCCGGAGAGCCGTCGCTCCCGTCCGAGTATGCCAGGTGCGCGCCCTACTGCCACCGCGTGCTCACTCCGTTCCTCGCCTCGCTGATGCCGTTCGACACCTTGACGAACTTCAGAGTACTCGCCTTCGGGTCGAACGTGGCATCGCTCCTGCTGCTCGCATCCATCCTGAAAGCCCTGCGCTTTGCGCCGCCGCTACGGGCGTTTGGCGTCATCCTGTACGCGGGCTCGTTCTGGACGCTCAAGTTCTCATGCTATTCACCCGCCTATATTGACTATCAGACGCAGCTTCTGCTGCTCGCGATCGTCCGCCTGACACTCGGCGGCAGCTACAACCTGCTGCTGCTTGCGCTTGTCGTGGCCGCGCTGCAGAAGGAGACGCTGGTGGCGTTTGCGGCCTTCCCGGCGGCGCAGATATGGTTGCGCGGCGGCGGCACGGCGCGGCAGCGCGCGATGCGCGCCGCACTGGTTCTGCTGGCTCCGTTTCTGACGCTGTACGCCATGCGCCTGGCCATTGATGCAGTGCCATCCCGCAACCCGGCAATGCTGGCGAAATACATCGCACACTCGTTCGTGACGCCGCGATTCTGGCTGGTCATGCTGCAAGCGACATTCTCCGGCCTTGGTCTGGTGCCGGTGCTGCTGACCTTCCGAAGCAAGTCCTGGCTGCGTTTTCTGAGCGGCCATCCGGAGTGGTGCGTCTATGCGGCGATATCGCTGACGCTGCTGTTTGGCGTCGCCGACAAGGCCAGGATATTCCTATATTTCCTTCCGCTGGCGGTGATCCTGGCGCTGCATGGCGCGGCGAGCCTGGCAGGTGCCGCCGCGCCCGCCAGAATGGCGGTGTGGGCCGGTGTCTTTCTCTTGGCGCATCTGTACGCCGGCGGATATCTCTCCCCGCCGGGAAGTTGGTCAGACTATGTCGCGCGCAGGGTGCCCGAGCGCTCGGAGGGCCGCTATGTGCGCTATCTGGTTGAGAACCTGTGCCTGGCCACGGGCGTCTTCGTCTGGACACTCGTCTCGACCGGGTCGCGTCGTTCTGATAGGTTGCTGATGTCGCCGACGCACCATGGATAATCCGCTTGTCATCATTGCACTGGTAGTGCTCTGTCTGCTGCTGTGCGCCGTCGTGGTCTTCCTGCTCGCGCAGGGCCGACGGCGCGGCAGCGCGGAGGCGGCGCTGTATCAGGAGGCCATGCGGCATATTGTCAGCGACGTCGAGCGGCTGGAGCGCACGCTGCGCGAAGAGCTGGCCCGCGGCCGCGGCGAACAGGCCGATGGGTCGCGCCATCTGCGCGAGGAACTGCAGGGAACGCTGGACCGGCGGCTGAGCGAGTCCTTCGGGCAAGTCGGCGAGCGGCTCGCGCAGGTGGTGCGCGGACTTGGCGAGATGCAGAGCCTGGCCGCGGGCGTGGGCGACCTAAAGAAGGTGCTGACCAACGTCAAGACGCGCGGCACCTGGGGCGAGGTGCAACTTGGCGCCCTGCTGGAACAGGTGCTAGCGCCGGAGCAATACGCCGCCAACGTGGCCACCCGCAACGGGGGCGAACGGGTGGAGTTTGCCATCCGGCTCCCGGGAGGCGGCGAAGGTCCGTCCGAACAGGTCTGGCTCCCGATAGACGCCAAGTTCCCGCTCGAAGACTACCAGCGGCTGTTGGATGCG
>JAQULY010000116.1 GCA_028718445.1 Kiritimatiellia bacterium | reverse complement strand
AGACAGGCACCGGAAAAAAGTTGCTTCATGGACTTCATAGCATACTCCGCTTATGGGACCACCAGATGGCAAGATAGTAGCAGTCTTCAGGGCGCCTTGTCAGCTGCGATTCGAGACTGCGATTCGAAGCCTCTTCTCCGCTAACCGAACGAAAACGGATTGGCGATGGCGCGCTTCCAGGGCGAACGCGTGGCGACGGTCGCCGGCAGATGCGTTGATCGGATTGCATAGGGTCTTTCGCGGCGCTCCGTGAGCATTCTCCTGATTGGCGGAACAGGCCGACCCATGGATCATGGCGCCGTAAAAGAGATAAGCCATGAATACCAAGCTTGAGCAGACCAGGCGACTTCCCTCGGGGTCGGCCCAACGGGAAATGAGGTGCGCGAACGTGACGGCACAGGTCGCACTGGCGGTGGTTCGACTGCCGCGGAACACCAGAGCGCTTGAGCCTGTGCTGGCGGCCGCGCTCTCGGACATCGCCGGGGTGTCGCAGGTGCACGTGGATTCCCGGCGTTCGGTCGTTCAGGTTCTGCACGACGGACGGATCGACGCCGCGGAGCAGGTTCACCGCCTTCTGGTTGCCACTGGCTGGGCAGGGACGGAGACGGCAGGCCTTGTTACCTCACACTCTATGCCGAGCGGTTACGACCGCAAACCGAAGGGAGTTGACGCGATATGAAGAAGCGCACGCTTGTTGACGGCGTTCAAGTGTTGGGCGCCGTAGATTGGAGCCGGCGACTGTTTGACTCGCTCATACCCCTGCCTGATGGGACCAGCTACAACGCCTATCTCGTGCGTGGCAGTGGCAAAACAGCGCTCATTGACACGGCCGACCCGACAAAATCTGGAATTCTGTTAGAACAATTAGCGGATGTGGATCGCGTGGACTATCTCGTCGCCAACCATGCGGAGCAGGATCATTCCGGAACCATTCCGCGCGTGCTGGAGCGATATCCGGAAGCGATGCTTCTGGCGACGCCGAAAGGCAAGGGCATGCTGGTGGACTTGCTGTGCGTGCCGGAGGATCGCATTCGCACCGTCGCGGACGGAGAAACCGTCTCGCTGGGGAACAAAACGCTTGAGTTCCTTCACACCCCCTGGGTGCACTGGCCGGAGACCATGTGCACCTTCCTGCAGGAGGATGGCATCCTCTTCTCCTGCGATTTCTTCGGCTCACACTATGCCACGACCGACCTGTTTGTGCGCGACAAGGCGGCCGTGTACGAGGCGGCAAAACGGTATTACGCCGAAATCATGATGCCCTTCCGCATGGCGATCCGGAAAAACCTGGAGAAGGTTCAGCCGCGCCTGGTCAACACGATCGCGCCCAGTCACGGCCCGATCTATGACGACGCGTCGTTCATCATCGAAGCCTATGAGGACTGGGTATCGGAACGAGTGAAGAACGAGGTGGTGCTCCCTTACGTGTCCATGCACGGCAGCACGGAGAAGATGGTCCGGTACCTGGTCGGCGCGCTCGCGGAAAGAGGCGTGAGGGTGCATTTGTTCGACCTGGTGACGACCGATCTGGGCAAGTTGGCCATTGCGCTCGTGGACGCCGCCACGCTGATCGTGGGGACGCCAACGGTCCATATCGGTCCCCATCCGTCAGTCTTCTATGCCGCGCACCTGGCCAACGCGCTGCGGCCCAAGCTACGTTTCGCTTCGATCATCGGCTCCTACGGCTGGAGCAGCAAGGCTATCGAGCGAGTTACGGCGCTGATTCCCGATCTCAAGGTGTAACTGCTGAACCCCGTCCTATGCCGCGGTCTTCCGCGCGACAAGGACTACGAGTCCCTTGAGGCACTGGCCGAAGCCGTCGCCGAAAGACACCGTGGGTTCAATAGTGAAAGCGCTGAAGGATGATGTCCACGGCACAGGGACACTGGCGCGTCGGACGGCTGTGGCAGGGAAAGTGATCCACGGCGGCGACAACTCAGGAAGGCACAGGGAGTACGAAACTGCAACCCAAAAGGACATGTCAGCCGTCGAAGACATCAGATGGAAAGGAAAGTGTGCGATGCAGCTCAATCAATATATAACGCTAGGTCGGTCCGGATTACGCGTCAGTCCGCTCTGCTTGGGCTGTATGACGTTCGGGGAGGAGTGGGGATGGGGGTCGAGTGTCCGGGAATCGCAAGCGATTCTGGATCGGTTCATCGATGCCGGCGGCAACTTCCTCGACACCGCGAACGTGTACACGCGGGGACACTCGGAAAAGATCATCGGGGATCACATCGGGCGCGATCCAGCTCGACGTGGTCGTGTGGTGCTTGCCACCAAGTTTTTCGGCAATCTCTACCTGGGCGACCCGAATGGCGGCGGCGCCAACCGCAAGTCCATCGTCGCGGCCTGTGAACAGTCGCTGCGGCGGCTGCAGACGGACTACATTGACCTGTACTGGATGCATTGCTGGGACCGGATGACGCCGATCGAGGAAACCATGCGGGCGCTCGATGATCTGGTGCGCGGCGGCAAGGTGCGCTACATCGGCTTCTCGGACACGCCGGCATGGAAGGTCGCCGAAGCCCAGACCATGGCGCACTTTCGCGGGTGGTCCCCGTTGATCGCGCTCCAGATCGAGTACTCCCTGCTGGAGCGGACCGTGGAAGGCGAGCTCATTCCCATGGCGCTGGAGCTTGGTCTTGGTGTGACGCCGTGGTCGCCGCTGAAGGGCGGTATCCTCAGCGGCAAGTACACCCGGGAGAATGCAGGGAAGGTGACGCCCTCGCGCGGCGATTGGAACGAGCAGGCGCTTAACGAGCAGGCGTATCGGGTCATAGATACGCTGGTCCGCGTCGCCAAGAAGGTCGACAGCACGCCGGCGCGTGTCGCACTGGCGTGGCTGCGGGTACGTCCCGGCGTGGTCGCCACAATCATCGGTGCGCGGACCGTGTCCCAGTTGGATGAGAACATTGGGGCGCTCGGGGTACAACTCCCGCCGGAACATCTGATCGCTCTCGACGAGGTCTCGATGCCGACGCTCGATTTCCCCGCCGGTTTCCTGGCACACGCTCACAACTTCGCCTTCGGAGGAACGACAATCAATGGCCAATCATCGGAGGCGCTGCCGATGGTGCCGCGGAGCGATAAGGAACGGTACTGACCGCAAGATGCAGGAGCATGCAGCGATATGACCAGGCAGGCAATAATCAAGGTGCTGGCGTACGGAAGTGACATAGCCTTCCGGCTGGCATTCTGGTGGGCAGTCGCGGCCATGGCGGCGAGGAGATCTTTATTTGGAGAAGCAGATCCGGCGAGTCAGCCCGAAAGGAGGTGAGAACATGAAACAAGTGATTGAGATGCCCGAAGTCATACAGTGCGAGGCGAAGCAGTGCGCGTATAACACGGCCTCCACGTGCCACGCACGGGCGATCACCGTCGGCAACATGCAGCAGCATTTGTGCGACACGATGATCGCGGTGAAGAAGCACACACAACGGAAAGAGGCTGCGGGAGTGGGCGCATGTCGTTCAGCGAATTGCGTCCACAACGAAGACCTGGAATGCCAGGCAGACGGGATAAACATCACGCTGTCCGGGGGACGCGCTTTTTGCGGGACCTTTGCCGCAAAGTAGGCCGTTCACACTGGCGCGGATGCCGCGACTAGCGCCGGATTTGCTTTCCCCGAAACCGAAGCATGGCACAGATTCCATAGGAGATGCTTGGCTGTAGATCAGGATTTTGACGGCCGTGTCTCAGGGTACTCCTGATTCTTGTGCAAGCCGGTCCAGGTCATAATGAAACCCGTAATTAGGGAGAGATATGGGCCTTTCGACGCCATCTCAATATGCGGCCGCGGTAGTCGCGCTTGTGCTTTGCGCGAGTTGCGGACAATCTCCCTCAAGCCCGCACCAGTACACCGTCAAGACGGTGACCGCGGAGCAGATCAGAGGCTTGCTCGCCAGCGAAACCAACCGCGTCACGCTGCTGCACGTCTGGGCAACATGGTGCCCGCCGTGCGTGAACGAGTTTCCGGACATCGTGGCGTTGGCCAAGAAGCACCGTGAAGACGGCCTTCAGGTACTCCTCGTTTCGGCGGACGCGCAGACGAACGTGGCTGCCGTAAGCCGCTTTCTGGCGGCGCATGGCGTTGACTGGCAGAGCTACCTCGCGGCCAACGTCAACGACAGCTTCATCAGGGCCATCTCGCCGGCGTGGTCCGGTGCCCTGCCGGCTTCGTTCTACTACGCGGCGGATGGAACGCTCGCGGAGGCGTGGGAGGGATCACGCTCATATGCCACCCACGAAGCCACGGTGCTGAGAGTCTTGAAGCAACCACAACTCAAACAGGAAGGCAGGTAAGAAGCAATGACAGCACGAAAAGCGGCGGCTCTGGTACTCGGCCTGTCGGTTTGCCGGTCAACGCTGGCCGGGGGCGCGTTGAAGCCGGGCGATGCCATCCCGATGGGCGACGTGAAAATGGAGAATGTGGACGGTCGCAAGCTGTCTATCACGGATATTGCGGGGAAGGCGGGCACACTCGTCATCTTCACATGCAACCATTGTCCCTTCGCCCAGGCGTGGGAATCGCGAATCGCGGCCATTGGCAACGACAGCGCGAAGCAGGGC
Organism: Kiritimatiellia bacterium; assembly: GCA_028718445.1. Lineage (GTDB taxonomy): Bacteria > Verrucomicrobiota > Kiritimatiellia > RFP12 > JAAYLN01 > JAQULY01. The sequence goes on along the minus strand of JAQULY010000116.1, from coordinate 8,070 downwards.
GTTGGTGTCGTGCTTGTCAACGCCAATGACCCCGTCGCGTATCCCGTGGACGATCTTGCCCACATGAAGGAGCGTGCAAAGACCGCACACTTTGAGGTGCCGTACGTGGTGGATGAGACATCGGACGTCGCCAAGGCGTTCGGCGCGACCCGCACGCCGGAAGCGTTCCTCTTCGATGCGGCGGGCAGACTCGTCTATCACGGTGCGATTGACGATGATGCGTATCGTCCGGACCAGGTCAAGCAGCGGTATCTCCAGAACGCCATCAGCGCCCTGTTGGCGGGCAAAGACGTTGCCGTCAAGGAGACGAACTCGGTCGGCTGCAGCATCAAGTTCCGGAATCAGCAGGAGGCCGCGAAATGAAAAGCGCGGCAATCGGAATAGCGTTGGCATATGCCGTCGCTGCCTTTGCGAGTTGTCAGGCTGACGAGGGAAGTGCCGGCCGCACGGCGCCGACCGGCGCGGGCGACAGCAGGGCTGACGTCAAGACACAGACCGTAGAATACCGGGATGGGGACATGCTGCTGAAAGGACTCCTTGCCTACGGCGACTCGCGTGAAGGCAAGCGTCCCGGCATCCTGGTATTGCCCGAGTGGTGGGGTGTGAATGCGTACCCAAAGCGTCGTGCCCTCGAGCTTGCGCGACTGGGCTATGTCGCGCTGGCGGCCGACATGTACGGCGGAGGTAAGGTGGCAGCCAACCAGGAAGAGGCGGCGAAGCTGGCGGGGCAGGTGCGGTCCGATCGCTTCCTGATGCGCCGTCGTGCGGCGGCGGCGCTGGCGGCTCTCAAGGCCGACCCGCACGTCGACCCGGCACGGATTGCTGCCATCGGCTACTGCTTCGGCGGGGGCTGCGCACTGGAGCTCGCGCGCGGCGGCGCAGACTTGGCGGGAGTCGTCAGTTTTCACGGCAATCTGGACACGCCGCATCCGGAAGCCACGGAAAGACCCCGGGCGGCTGTCCTGGTGTGCCACGGCGCGGCCGATCCGTACGTGTCGCCAGAGAGCGTGGAAGGGTTTCGACGCGAGATGGATCGGTGCGGCGCGGACTGGCAGCTCAACATGTACGGAGAGGCGGTTCACAGTTTCACCAATCCCGACGCCGGCAACGACCCGTCCAAGGGCGCGGCCTACAATGCCGCCGCTGACAGGCGGTCGTGGGACGATATGTTGCGTTTCCTCGCGCGTGTCTTCGATGCTAGGAAATAATTCCTGAAGGATCGCTGAAAATGACCACGAGTACCATACGGCTTCATCGGGTGCTGCGCGCAGAACCGGAGCGCGTCTATCGGGCGTTCCTGGATGCCGACGCCATGGCCAAATGGCTTCCGCCATACGGATTCACCGGCAAGGTGCACGCCTTGGACGCCCGGGTCGGCGGCTTCTACAGAATGTCTTTCACGAACTTCTCCACCGGCACGAGCCACTCCTTCAGAGGACAGTTTGTCGAACTTGTCCCGTACGAACGCATCCGCTACATGGACAAATTTGACGACCCGAACCTGCCGGGAGAGATGCCGACGACGGTGGCGCTGAAGAAGGTGGCCGTCGGTACGGAGCTGAATATTGTTCAAGAAGGAGTGACGGATGTCATTCCGCCCGAGTCCTGCTACCTCGGCTGGCAGGAGTCGCTGGCGCAACTCGCGCAGCTCGTTGAGGCCGAGATTCCGGATGAACCGGTAGACTAAGGGAGATATGATATGAAACTATGGCGATCACGCATATACGTCTGCGCAGGGTTGGCTCTGCTGGCGGCGGCAACGGGAGGAAGGGCGGCGGCCCCAGCCTTCAGTCTTTCCCCGTTGCCATACGCTCAGGATGCACTGGAGCCCCATGTGTCGGCCAGGACTATGGGCTTTCATTACGGCAAGCACCATCAGGCATACGTGGACAACCTGAACAGGTTGGTCGCCGGGACGCCGATGGCGGAAGAACCGCTGGAGGCCATCATACGGCAAACCGCCGGCGCGGCGGACAAGACCGCTGTCTTCAACACTGCCGCCCAAGTGTGGAACCACACCTGTTTCTGGATGAGCATGAAGCCGAACGGCGGCGGCACGCCGACCGGCCGGATGATGGAGATGATCGAGAAGTCCTTTGGCAGTTACAGTGGCTTCAGGAAAGCTTTCGTCGATGCGTCCCTGGCGCAATTCGGCAGCGGCTGGGCTTGGCTCGTGCAGGACGGCGACCTGCTGAAAGTGGTCAAGACGTCCAATGCTGACACGCCAGTGGCGCATGGGCAGACCGTCCTGCTGACATGTGACGTGTGGGAACACGCTTACTATCTGGATTATCAGAATCGCCGCAAGGATTTTGTGGAGGTGTTTCTCGACCATCTCGTGAACTGGGATTTTGCCGCATCCCGCCTGAGATGACGCGGAGCACGGAAGAGGAGAACAGGAATGAGTGGGATAGCCATTCACGGCTTCGGTCGCATAGGTCGCTCCGCCCTGAAGGCGGCGCTCAGGAGGGATCTCTTTGTGCCCGTCTGCATTTCCGACATCAAGGACTTGCCGACTCTGGCCGCGCTCTTCGAGGCGGACTCAAACTACGGCCGCTGGAGCGAAGCCGTCACCCCGCAGGACGGACGCCTCGAGATCGGACCGCGTTCGATGCAGTACATCGAATCCACCCGGGCGTTGCCGGACTGGGGCGCCTTGGGGGTCGAACTGGTGATTGACTGTACCGGCCGGGCAACGACGCGGTCCGGCGCCCAGGCTCATCTGGACCGCGGGGCCAAGCGCGTTCTGATCAGCGCCGCGAGCAAGACACTGCAGGATGCGGATGCCGTACTGCTGCCCGGGATCAATATGGACCAGTTCGATCCGCGGCGGCACCGCATCGTGAGCATGGCGAGTTGTACCACAAACGCCCTGGCGCCCGTGATCAAGGTGCTGCTGGACAATTTCGGCATCAAGTGCGGGCGTTTCTCGACCGTGCACGCTTACACGAACACCCAGGCGCTCACGGACCAACCCATGCGCGAACGCCGCGATTCATGGTCCGCCGCCGAGAACATCATCCCGTCGTCCTCGGGGGCTACGCGGGCCCTGCGGTTTGTCTGGCCGGGGCTGACCATCACGGGAACATCCTACCGGGTGCCAGTTCGTACCGTGAGCATCGCCGAAGTGAATGTGGTGACCGAACGGACTGCCAGCGCCGAAGAAGTCAAGGAGTTGTTCCGGACGGCGGCCAAGAGCGGTCCGATGAGGGGCATCGTGGACGTTCTAGAGGAGGAGTGGGCATCTGCCCGGATCCTGGGCGACGCCCACTCATCCATCATCGACCTGCCGCTCCTGCAAACGCAGGGTGACACGATGGTGTCCGTGGCTGCCTGGTACGACAATGAAATGGGATATGCTACACGGCTGGCCGAGGCCGCGGCCCACTTGATCACACAATCCTGAGGCGGCGTCAACGGTTTCGGCTTCTCGACCGAGTCCTATGGGACATTCACTATCCATCCGTGGCGATCTGCAGGCGCACCTGGCGGATATGACGTAACTCCGGGTGGCTCCGGATGCGCGCTTCCAGGTCGCGCAGCGCGGTCCGCCGCAGTTCAAACAGTTCGGTGCTGTTGCGCACGTAGAGATAGAGTACGTTGCGGTCGAGCTTGCCGGGGCGCAGGCGGGGGGTCAGGTTGGCGCCCGCCAGTTCCGGCCACAGCCGCAGCAGCGGCTGCAACTGACCTTCTTCGGGCAGGCGGTAGCGTTTAAGCAGACGGCCAACGGTCTGTCCCAGCGCTTCGGGCGGCCGGCGGCGTTCCGGCGGATCGGCGTCCACGGGCAGACTCAGTGCCGAGTCCACCGGGGGCAGCCAGCGTGACCGCGTTCTCAAGGGCGGCGCGGCGCCATGCATCTGGCTGTCATTGCGCCCCGCCATGCCGCCGCTACTCCTTGGCGGACAATTCGGGCAGCAGGCGTTGGACATCCACCTGCGCATCCGGCAGCAGTTCCACCGCTCTGGCGGCCAATTTCGCCGCCATATCACGCGCGGCCGCCCGGCCTTCGCCGAATGTGATGCAGTAGATCGCGCCGTTGAGCGATTGTGCTACGCGTTCGCGCAGCTTCAGATCGCGCGCCTGCTGCTCGTCGAGCAGATAGAACTGAATGAAGGGCGCGATCTGCGCCACTCCGATGCGCTCCCAAGGCACCTGGTCAACTTTGCCTGACGTGCCGCGAACGGCGACGGACTTCACCGTGGCGCCCTGCACCGACCAGCCGGCAGACGAACTGAACGGAACGCTGCTAAGGCGTTTGATCATGAAATCCTTCAGTGACTGCAGGCTCTCGACGCGTTCCATGGCCACGCGCAACTCCTTGCGGCCCTCCTCGGTCTTGAGCGCATCCTCAACCGCGCGCAACTCTCGCAGGGCGGCGGCATACGAGTGCTTGCCCAAGGCTTCACGCTGGGCCGCCACGGCCGTGTGCACCTGCTCGATCTCCGCGGCAATCGCCGCCTGCTGGGCGGCGCGTCGCTGCGCCTCCGCCTCGGCGGCGCGCTGTTCGGCTTCGCGCTTGACGCGCTCGGCTTCGGCGCGAACGCGCTCAGCCTTAAGTTGCTCGCAAGCCTGTCGCAGCGGCAGCAGTTTCTGCTTGGCGCGGTCCAGCCATTCGCGCGTCTGATCCAGATCGTTGGCGAGACCGTTACGCAGTTCATCGATGCCGGCGATGTGTCCACGCAGTCGCTCCAGATCGTTGGTCTCGGCGCGCGCCGCCGCCGCCAACTGCGCGGCGCGGTCACAGGTCTGGCGGGCGCGCGTCACCGCCTGCCGCAAGGGTTTGGTCTCGAGCCACACGTCGCGGGCCATCTGCGCCAGGGGCGGCAAAGCCTCCTTGGCCGGCGCGGCGGGCGCTGCCGCCGGCGCGGCGGCCGGCGCGGCGGCCGGCGCGTTGGTGTCAGTCGCGGCCACGGCGACCTGGTTGCTGTCGGCGGCGTCGTCGGCGGCGTTGGTAACCGCAGCGGCGGCCGGCACGGTCTCCTCGACCGGCGGCTGCGCGACAACCGGTTCTTCCGCCATGATGGCATCGGTCAGATCCTGGCCAAGTTCTGCCGTGGCCAGCGCCACCGCCTGCGTCGCGAACGCGTAGCCCTGCATGGCACGGTTCTCGAGCGCGACGCGCGCGTTATCGAGAACAGTGAGTTGCTTGTCGATGGGCGCGAGCAGCTTGGTGCGCGCGGCTTCGAAGGCGCTGCGGTCGGCGGCGGCCTGGCTGCGCCTGTGCAGGAAGATGCCGCCCGCGATCAGCCCGCCCAACAACAGCAGCGCCGCCAGCGCGCCACCGCCGAACATCAGCATCAGGCGGGTCTTGGGCGACATCGGCTTTTTGGCGTCGGGCTTCTTCTCCTCGTCCGTCGCCGGGGGCGCATCGGGAATCATGCCGCGCGAGACCATAATGGTTTTGCTGCGACTGGTCGTCGAGGGCAGGGGACCGGTCACGAGACCTGCCGGTCCGGTCACGGCGACAGCCTGTCCGGTGATCGCGCCCGACTGGCGGCCGGTCATGCCGGCCGTCTGAATCGAACCGGTCATGGCGACCGTCTGAGAATGGTTTTTGCCCTTGATGATAATGCGCTTGTTGCTGCCGGGCACTATTTTGGGCGCCGCGTGACTCAGATAGCGGCGCATGTCGCTCAGCAGTGAATCGTAGGTGGGATGACGCATGGCAGGCTCAAGCTGCAGCATGCGGTTGACGATCGCGACGGCGTCTGGATCAAGGTCGGAACGAATCGTGTCCAGTGGCGTGGGGGGACCTTTAAAACGCGCCTTGACCACCTCGATGGCATCGGCGCCCTCGAAGGGCGGGCGTCCGGCCAGGGCGTGATAGAGCGTGCCGCCCAGGCAGTACATATCCGTGCGGTGGTCGATCCGCTGACGGCGCACCTTCTCGGGCGCGATGTAGTAGGGCGTGCCCCAGATCTCTCCCTTGCCCTGGCTGCTGCTGGTGGCGATGCCGAAGTCCACCAGTTTGGCCTGATTGCGTTCGTCCAGCAGGATGTTCTCGGGCTTGATGTCGCCGTGCACGAGATTGGACTCGGCGGCGAGCTGCAGTCCTTCGGCGATGTCCATGCCGATCTTCATGACGAACGCGCAGTCGAGCGGCACGGGTTCGGCGATCAACTGGTCCAGGTGCTTGCCCGGCACCAGTTCCATGACGATGTAGGGTTGGCCCTTCTCCTGGCCGAACGAGTAGATCTGGGCAATGTTGGGATGGTTGAGCTTGGCGGCCGCCTGCGCCTCGCGACGGAAGTTCTGGACGAACTCGGCGTTGTCGCCCAGGCTCTTGAGCATGACCTTGATGGCGACGTCGCGTCCCAGGGTCTCGTCGTGCGCGCGGTAGACACCGCCCATGCCGCCGGTGCCGAGAAGTTCGAGCAGCAGAAAGGCGCCCAAACGGGCGGGCACCGGCACTTCGCGCTGGCAGGAGGGGCAGATCGCCTTGGAGAAGGGCGGCAGCTCACGCAGGTCCATGCGTTCCCGGCAGAAGGGGCACAGCATGCGCGGTACGGAGTCATATAGAATCTGGGCGTTGTTCGTCGGAACTGTCATCGCAGTCAGAGCCTTGCCTTGTTGAACAACAAAGAAATCGTTATCCTACCGCTAACGCACACAGTTGTCAGCACCTTTTGACACACACTCTGGCTATCCCATGTTCCCGGAACTGCTCAAGATCGGCCCCTTTACACTGCACACTTTCGGCGTGATGATGGCGCTGGGATTCCTGGCCGCGCTGATGGTCATGCGACGTCTTTCGCGGGGTACCGCGCGCACGGACGAAGAGCTCTCGCGGTTGCTGGTGGGGCTCATGCTTGGCGGGGTGGTCGGCGCGCGGCTGGCCTACGTGGCCGAGCACTGGCGCAGCGAGTTCGCCGGTAACTGGGGCGCCATCCTGCGCATAGACCAGGGCGGTCTGATGTTCTATGGCGGTGTGCTGGGCGCCGTCGTGGCCATCCTGCTTTACGCCCGACGCCGGCGCGAGAATCCGCTGGCGGTCACGGACCTGGCCGCCGCCGCCCTGCCGCTGGGCCATGCCTTCGGACGGCTGGGTTGCTTTTTGAACGGCTGCTGCTACGGTCGCGTCTCCAATGGTGCGCTGGCGGTGCGCTTTCCGGAGGCCTCGATCGCCTGGCAGGAGCAGGTGCTGCGCGGCAATATCGCTCCGACGGCGCACCACAGCCTGCCGCTGCTGCCGACACAACTGGCCGAAATGGCGGCAAACCTGCTGCTCTTCGTGGCGCTCTACCGCCTGGCGCGGCGCCGCCCGCGCACTGGCGCCGTGACCGCCGCCTACCTGCTGCTCTATCCGGTGGTGCGCTTCGTCATGGAGACCATGCGCGGCGACCAGCGGCAGTCCGTCGGGCCGCTGTCCATCGGCCAGGCGGTCAGCGTCGGCCTGTTCGCGCTGGGTATCTGCCTGGCACTGTACGTTCGGCGCCGGAACTTCGCCGGCGGGTCGGAGGCGTGATCGTTAGCGGGGATTGCAGGCATGGACTCGCAGGCATCCGCCAACGATGAAGTGGCCAAACCCGAGCGGCATGACCTCGTCGTCGCCGATGACGCCGGGCAGCGCCTTGACCTCTGGCTGACGGAGCGATTGCCGGCGCTCTCGCGGGCCCGCGTGCAGGCGCTGATCGCGGCCGGGCAGGTGACCGTGGACGGCGGCACGGCGCGCGCCGCCGCCCGCGTCCGGCGCGGGCAACGCGTCAGCGTCGCGATACCGCCGCCCCAACCGGCCGTGCCGCAACCTGAAGCGATGCCGTTGGACGTGGTCTACGAGGACGACGCCATGCTGGTGCTGAACAAGCCGCCGGGGCTGGTGGTGCATCCCGCGCCAGGTCATGCCGGCGGCACGCTGGTTAACGCGTTGCTCTATCATTGCGACGACCTGCCCGGCGTCGGCGGCGTCGAGCGACCGGGCATCGTGCACCGACTCGACAAGGATACCAGCGGCCTGATGGTCGTGGCCAAGCACGACAGCGCGGTGAACGCCCTGGCGGCGCAGTTCGAAAGCGGCCGAGTGCGCAAGACCTATCTTGCGCTGGTGCACGGCCGCCCCGCCCGGATGGAGGG
>JAQULY010000115.1 GCA_028718445.1 Kiritimatiellia bacterium | reverse complement strand
GTGCGGTTGGCCAGAAGCGGCGCCCCCGCCGAGCGTTTAGAGTTGAGCGTTCAACGCCGAACGCTCAACACCCCGAAGCCCAATCGAACCGCAGATTGACGAATACTGAACCGCAGAATGTAGAAGTATGTTGACGAACCTGTGCATGCTCTGCTACGAACCAAGGGCGTGAGCCACATGGATTTGTTGCTGATTCTGGTCGTGTCGCTGCAGGCGACTGCAATCGCCTATGTTTACGACCCGCACTGGAAGGCCTTCCTGCTGGCGCTGCCCTTTCCCTTCACGATCGCGTCCCTGTCAGTGGGCGCGTCCATCGAAACCTCGCACGTCCTGGGTTTGGTGCTGTTGCTGCTGTTCACTTGGGGCGTCAAGTTCATGCACTACGATGTGCGCCTGCCGATCGTGCCCGCCATCGCCGTCTCCGCCGTCGCTTACTGTATGCTAGGCTGGGGACTAAATCGGGCGATCCCTGCGGGCGAACCGGTCTTCTGGATCGCGGTTGCCGTCGCGGCCACGACCGCGGTCACGGTGCAGCAGCGGCTGCAACCCTGCGCCGAGCCGGGCAACCGCAGCGCCCTGCCGCCCTGGATCAAGGTGCCGATCATTGTCGCGGTCGTCATCGGACTGCTGATGATCAAGACCCGACTGCGCGGTTTCATGACCGTCTTCCCGATGGTCGGGGTCGTGGCGGCCTACGAGGCGCGCAAGAGTCTGCGCACGACCGTGCAGCGCATGCCGGCCATCATACTGACGCTCCTGACCCTGATGGTAGCCGGCCATATTGCCGGATACTACGTGGGTCTGGGACGCTCGCTGGCAATCGGCTGGTGCTTCTTCCTCGTCGCTCTCGCCGTGTTGGCGCGCACGCTGCGGCGGTCGCGGGTTGAGCCCTGTCCGGACTGACCTCTTCTTGTTTTCAATCGCTCTTCCTTGGCCGTAAGGCACCCAGGCGGGCTATCGCCCGCAACCCAATCGAACCGCAGATTGACGAATACTGAACCGCAGAATGTCGAAGTCATTCCCTTCATGATTCGCTACTCATCATTCGTCAATCTGCGGTTCGTTTCGGTTACATTGCTTGAACAACTTCCTAATCGCTCTTCCTTGCCCGTAAGGCACTAACGAGACAGCGTCTGGAGTTCCTCGGCCATCTTGGTGTTCAACGGGATGCCGTCTCGCAGGCGTTGCGACCGAACCTCGATCTCCTTCTCGCCGGGGAGCCAGATGCGATCGGTACCCGCCGCGCGCCGACTGCCGCGAATGAACCGAATCCATTCGTCCATGCGGCGGCAGAAGTCGTCGGCGTCCGAGAAGTTGTCGATGCGCAGGGCCAGCATGAAGAAGCTGTTCTCCCCCGGAGTCCCCAGTTCCTTGTAGGGGTGCGCGATATCGTGATCGAGCGTGGCGCTGGCGAGCATGCCGGTGAGCAACTCGATGGCCACGGCGATGCCGTAGCCTTTGTGCCCGGCGAAAGGCAGCAGAGCGCCGCCGTCCATCACGGCCTTCGGATCGAGCGTCGGCCGTCCATCCTTGTCCACATAGCAGCCTGCGGGCAGCGGCTCGCCGGTCTGGGCGCACAGGAAGAGCTTGCCCCATGACGACAGGCTCGTGGCGCCATCAACTACAACCGGCGGTTCGTCCTTGGCCGGGAATCCGATGGCATAGGGGTTATTGCCGATCAGCGCCTGGGCTCCCCCCGTTGGCGGCATGCTTCCGAGCACATTGGTGAGCGAGATGCCGATCATTTGCCGATCCGCCGCCATCCTCGCGTAGTAGCCGGCGGGGCCATAGTGGTTGCAGCGGCTCACCACGACCACTCCGACGCCGGTCTTCGACGCCTTATCGATCGCCAGGTCCATCGCCCGTTTCCCGCCCACGGGGCCAAGCGCGTTGTCGGCATCCAGGAGAGCGGTGCAGGCGTTTTCGCGCACGGTGCGGATGCGGGGGGTCGGGTTGTTGCCGCCGGCCTTGACCCGGTCCATATAGAACTTCAGCCGGATCACGCCATGTGTATCCAGTCCCATGAGATTGGCCTCGACCAGGCAGTCGGACACGACCTCAGCGTCCCGTTCCGCAACGCCATAGCCCTTCTGTATTTTCGTGCACAGTTGCCGCAGGGCCCGGTGATCCATCCGGATTTCTTGCTTGTCAGCGCTCATTGTGGTGAATTCCCTTTCTCTCAATACCACTTGAACCCGCCAGGGAAGAGACTGACCATGACGTTCTTCGTCCTGGTCAGCGCCAGCAACCCCTGCTTGCCCAGTTCGCTTCCCACCCCGCTGGCCCCGAATCCGCCATACGGCGCGCTCGGGACCACGAAGTTGTGCAGGTTGAACCACACCGTCCCCGCCTTGATCTGTGGGGCGATGGTGTGCGCCGCTTTCAGATTCGTGGTCCATACGCTGGCAGCCAATCCGTAGGGCGTGTCGTTGGCCATCGCGACCATCTGTTCGACGGACGAAGCCTTGGCGAGGACCACGACCGGGCCGAAGATCTCCTCGCGCCATACGCGCATCGAGGGTTTCACGTCGGCGAACACCGTTGCTTCCATGAAGTTGCCCTTGGCGAATTCGCCGCCCTTCAGGACGTTCCCGCCGCAGAGGAGTGTCGCGCCTTCCTGCTTGCCCGCTTCCACGAAACCCATGACGGTCTTGAGGTGCTCCGGATGGACCAGAGGTCCCATGCGGGTGTCCTCCTGCCTGGGCATACCCACGCGGATGGCCTTGGCGCCGGCGACGAACTTCGCGACGAACTCGTTGTATACGCCGGCGTGAACGATCAGGCGCGTCAGCGCGCAACAGCATTCGCCCTGATTGAGGTAGACACCAAAGAGCGTTCCGGCGACGGTTTCGTCCATGTCGCAGTCGGGTAGTACCAGACCGGGGCTCTTGCCGCCGAGTTCCAGGGTGCATCCCTTCAGCCTTGGCGCGCAGGCGCTGTAAAGTCGACCCCCGATCTCCGTGGACCCGGTGAACGTGATGTCGTGCACCACGTCGGAGTTCGTGAAGGCTTCGCCCGCGTCCGAACCGGCCGCCGGCACGATGTTGAGCACACCCGCCGGCACACCAACCTCCTGGAACACCTCACCGAGCAGCAGGGTGCTCAGCGGCGCCCAGGACGACGGTTTGATGACCATGGTGTTGCCCGCGGCCAGCGCCGTGGCGATCTTGCGGCAGGCGATCAGGAACGGGAAGTTCCACGGAATGATGGCGCCGACGACGCCAACCGGCTCGCGGATCGTGTAGTCGAGAACCTGGTTGTAGGGCGAAGGCTGCACCTCGCCCATCACCTCAGCGCAGATGTCCGCGAAGTAGTGAAACGTCGCCGCGCCGGAGGAGACGTCAATGTTCCGGCTCTCGAAGATGGGTTTGCCCACGTCGTCGGCCTCGACCTGCGCGATAAATTCCTGGTTCCGGAGGATTGCGTCGCCCACCTTGTGAAGCCAGGCGCCGCGCTCGGCCGGATTCATCTTGCCCCAGGTCTCGTCGAAGGCCTGGCGGGCCGAGGCGATGGCGGCGGCGATGTCCTTGATGGACGCCTTCTGCACGTCGGCCAGCTTCGCTCCCGTCGCGGGATTGATCACCTCGATGGTCGCCCTCGGACTCGCGTTGATCCACTTACCGCCGATGAACAACTGATCTCTGATCTTCATGGTGGCTACTCCTTCTCGTTGACGACCGTGTTGCTCAGTGCGCCAATTCCCTCGATCTCGACCGTGACGGCATCGCCGGCCTTGAGCCAGACGGGCGGTTTGCGGCCCATGCCGACTCCGGACGGCGTGCCTGTCATGATGATGCTGCCCGGATGCAGAGTCATGCAGCGCGAAAGGTAGCTCACGAGTTGCCGGCATCCGAACACCATGTCGGAGGTGTTCGAGCGCTGCATCTCGCTGCCGTTCAACGTGAGCCGGATGCCGAGGTTGTCGCCGTCCAGTCCAGTGGCGATCCAGGGGCCAATCGGGGCAAAGGTGTCGAAGCACTTGCCGCGCGCCCACTGTTTGTCGAGGCGCAGTTGGCAATCCCTGGCGCTGACGTCGTTGCCGCAGGTGTAGCCGAAGACGTAATCGAGTGCCTGGGACTCGGGCACGTTCTTGGCTGTCTTTCCGATCACGATCACCAGTTCGGCTTCGTAGTCCACTTCGTTCGGCGCCATGGCCGGCAACACGATGTCGGCGCCCGGTCCGACCACGGCGTTGCAGGTCTTGATGAACACGACCGGCGCTGTCGGCAAAGCCATGTTGCTTTCCTGCGCGTGCCTCCGGTAGTTCAGGCCGATGGCCACCACCTGCGGGGGCTCGACCGGCGCCAGGAGCGTCGCCTGCGCGGCAGGAACCCGCTCGTCGCTGAGTTTGAACCGGCCGAAGATGCTGCCGCTGATCACACGGTAGCCGTCCGCTTCAACCGCTGCAAAGGCGGTCCGCTTGCCGCCGATCTTGATTCGTGCAATCTTCATGTCTTGTTCTCCTCTGTTTTCGTTGGTGCCGCTATTTGCAGGCGGCGGCTTTGGCCGTCTTCTCAAAGCCGAGGTAGGCGTCGCCATCGTAACCGATATCGTGGGATATCCGGCGGGCGCAGGCCAGCACCATCGGCTCGTACTCCTTGAGTCGCTTGGGGGTGCTCCTTGTCAGGACGCCGGTGATGCCAATGCCGGCGAGCGCCTTTCCCGTGGCGCCGAAGACCGGCGCGCCGATGCAGAAAAAGCCGGCGTTGTACTCTTCGAGGTCGTAGGCGATGCCTGTTCGCCGCACCTGTTCCAGTTGCGCCAGCAGGGCCTTGCGCGTAGTCAGGGTCGCCGATGTAAGGGCCGGAAGTTTTTCCGGAACTATCGCGCGCACTTCGGCCTCCGGCAGGAAGGCGAGGATCGCCTTGCCGAACGCGTTCGGGTGGTAGTAGAAGCGGCTTCCCGGTGTGGTCTGGAGGAAGAAATCCGCCTGTGGGCTCAGACAATCCAGGACGAGCACGCGATCCTTGTCGGGCACGTGGACCTGACAGGTTTCGTGGGTCTTTTCGCAGAGCCACTCCAGATGCGGCCGGGCCCGCAGCCTCAGATCGAACCGGTGGTGGAGGCGCATGCCAAGGCACAAGAACCGGGTGCCCAGCCGGTAGCCGCCTTCGGGGGCGGCTTCCGCATATCCCCGCGCCGTGAGGCGCTTCAGCACCCGGAAAGCCATGTTTGTGGAAATGCCCAACGCACGTGCCAGTTCATTGCTGCCGTAGGCGCGCGTGTTCCGCGACAAGTATTCGATGATGTCGAGGGCCTGATCCACGGCCGGCGCCGCGTACCGGGGCTTCTCACTGTCGCTCTTGCGTGGGGGCATATGACCGCCTCGTCGTATATATATATAACGCGGTGATGAATATATAATGGCGGAGGCATGACGTCAAGTACGCACGTAAGCATAGTCTTAGAGCCGGAACCATCGCCATCCACGTTCCGCCACCGCGTCTCCGCATGACATTCCCCTACCCCCATCAAACCAGTCGCGTCTGGTTCACGCGGAGCCGCGGAGGGGATCTTAGCTTTCGCCAATCTGCGGTTCGCTATTCCGCGGTTGTGCGAGTTGAACGTGTGTCCGCCCGTTGTATCTCTCCCATAGCCGTCTGATCTCGTCCCAGACGTCCATCGGTATCGCTTCCGCCGCTTGGCCAGGCAAAGCGAAGGAGACATTCGTTAGCGTGTAAAGCGAGGGGATGCCCAGCTCGGGCTGAAACCGCATGTAGTCCAGCCAGGCGGATCGCGAAACGAACGGATCGTTGTCGGTGTCGACGGGATATCCCGGCAGCGCGATCCCCGCCATGCGGGAGCGGAAAGCCATGCTCGGACGCACGTCCTCGTGCTGACAGAAGAGATCGTTCAGACGAATCATTTCGGTGACGTCGGTAAACTGGGGATTAGCGCAGTGGGTCTCCAGCACCGCGTCCGCCTTGGCCGCCTTCATCGCGTCGTGCATGAGCTTCAGGTAGTCGTGCGTCATTGCCACGCCCCACAGGTTGCCCGCGGGCCGGTAGTTGCCGCGCGGCAGATCGCCGGTGAAATCCACCTTGAAGCCATCGGCATCGAGACCACGTGGAGAAATGGCCTGTGTAATGGCTTCGCTCAGTCGCGCGCGAAAGGCCGGATTCGTCGGATCGCAGCAGTCGGGCAACCCCGGAGCATGCGGCATCTTGAGCTCCTCGTCCAAGCCGCCCGGATTCCACGCGGCCAGCCACAGCAGCACCCGTTTGCCCTGCCGGTGCAGCCGCCCGATGAAGCCCTTCAGGTCCGTCCACTTTCTGTCGTCAGGAGTTGGAATTGTCAGACAGCGGTTCCATCCCATGTCAATCGTGAGCGTGCCGTAGGGCAGACTGCGCTCGTCCAGCAGGCCTAGCATGGTTTCGTACGCCGCCTGCGTGGCATAGCCGGTGGCGCCCGGGGTAATGGGCGTGCCGAACGACGGGGCGCTCCCGTTCTGGGCCTCGTTGGCCCAGACCGTTTGCTGACCCCAACCGCAGAACATCGGACGCCAGGCCCACGCAGGGATCTCTCGCGACGGTTCGGGCGCGCAGTCGCGGCGTCGCAGCGCCTGTACATACCCGGCCAAGCCCGCCTCGGTACTCGCGCACGGCGCCAACCGGATCGCCGGCGACATCCAACGCCCGGCCACGGCGGTTTGTCCGCCGAAGTCGAGCTCCAGCCCCCACCCCGTCGTTGGGACATAGTCGAAATGCGTGAACCTGCAAGCCTCCACCGGGGCCACTACGCCCGCCGTGAAGGTCTCGTCAAGTCCATAGGCGTAAATCGGCGGTGCGAAGAAGGGGTTGAAGATCTCTGGACCAAAGGTCGTCGCGGCCGTGATTCGTTGCGCCATGCCGGCCGGCAGTCGCTGTGACCCAGGAGCGACGGGTTGCGGATTGAACACCGTAGCGAACGACGGCGTCATGCCGGTCCATTGCCGCGACCAGAGCGGACGCGCCCATGTCAGCGTCCCCAGTGTGGCTCCGGCATCGAGCAGGTTGGTGTGAAGACCGGCGAAGAAGGTAACCCTATCGATCGCCCCGGCGCCCTCAACCTCGATGCGGAAGAGCACTTCTTGAGGGGTAATTTCAACGCAGAGTAACTTGCGGTCCCAGCAGGTGCGTGCCGCCGCGAAACGCCACAGCACGGAGCCGTCACGCTCCTCGGCCCCGGCAAATACCCATGCGGTTCCGAGATCGGGGATGCCCGGCTGCGATACCGTGCCCTGGCAAGCCAGTCTGAGTTGCGCCTGGACGGTGTCGAGCACAAACGCGCCCGCTTCCCGGTCCAGACGGAATACGAAAGCCTCCCGCCGCACCGGCTCAGGCCCGGTATCTCTCGTGTCTGTTTGCCGTCTCATTTCCACTTCTTCTCGGGAATTCCGGCCAGCGCTCGCAGGATTGCTTCGCGCCGTTTCAGGAGCGTTGCCGGCTGCGAGTCGAAGTAGTGCGGATGAACAAACACGCCGGGAACGGGATCGAGCAGCGTGCTCAATGCTTTGGCCGACTTTCCGCGGATTCTGCCGTCGCGCACGGCCGCGTCGGCCGCCTTGAACAGGGCCAGGTCCTCCAGTCCGTCGCGAAGTATTTTGATGCGAAGCGACGGCAACGAGCGCTGCCCGTCCGGCGAGGTGTAAACGCACCAGCCGTTGCCGTTGAGGACCCCGCCGTAAGGGTAGTTCATGGTCGTGTCCGGCAAGGTCAACGCGCTCCAGATATTGGTCCCGTCCAGCCCATGATTGCCGGCATAGTAGAAAAGTCCCTGCGCGCCGAAACGGCGAGCCATCCAGAACACCAGCCGCGCTTCCAGGGCCGGGGCGTCAATCAACGTTTTGGGCGCGGCTACGAGCGGCGCGCGCATTTGCCAGTGAATGGGCAGATGACAGTAGTAGTGCCACAGCACCGGGCGTTGCAGGCCGGCGTCGCGCTCGGGATCGTAGCCGCTGGCCGACACATCCGTCATCCAGATGTCGCAGCCCTGATCCATGTCCTCGTGCCGGTCCGAGGCCAGGAATATTCTGAGCCCCGGATACTTCTGCCGCGTCAGTTGAGTAAAAGGAATGTTCTTTGTGACGAAAGTCTCCCTGGACGGCTCGTCCATATTGCTATAACTGATCGCGCTCTCCAACCATCCGTTGGTTTTGAGGTGCGCGTAGAGCGAGGCGAAGGCGGGCGCCTCGGGCGAATCCACCTGGAACAGCGTCTGACCGTGTTCCGCCAGGAAGGTACGCAAATCGTCGAACTTCTCGGGCTTGGCCGGGTCCCACAATCCCTGCAACACGTTCAACGGCTGCACATGGTGCTCGAGCATCAGGGCGCACATGTCCCGGAACTGGTCTTCGGTCACGGCCGGCGGACGGCGACACCACGCGACACAGGGAAACTCCTTCGGGTTCTGGTGCGGCCCACTGACCACCTGCAAAGGAACCACGGCGCCGGCAACGGCACCGGCACTGTTGCTGACCGCCACGGTGCACTCGATCACACCCCGTCCTGAGGTTACGGGAATCTTGAGATCTACCCAGAACGCACCGCAATCCAGGCCGGCGACGCAGACCGCAGACTCGGGTATCAGAGGATCGGGCCAGCGCTCGGAAGCATAACGTGGATACGTGGCCAGGGGCGATGTCTTGACGAACACCTGGCGGTAGACCGTCGCCTCCAGGCCTGGTGCGGAGATGGAGAGGCGATAGGTGTCGCCGGAGGCTCCGGGTCGCGGCAGAACCGCGACCTGGAACGATTGCACTTCGCCAGCCAGACACCAACGCTCGCCGGCCCGCAGAAAGGACGCCCCCGCTGGAACGGTTTCGCCTCTGAACCAATACTTGTTCGGCCATAGCTTGACCAGATCGTGCGTCACACCGAGGGCAAACGGCGCATTCGTGCCGGCGGCGAAGATCGTCTGATAGCGGGTCCATTGATCGCCGAACGCGAGTCCCCACGGATCCACCGTGTTCATGATGCCACGCTCTGCTTCGGGCAAGTCCCTGGCCGGGGTATCGGCCAGGGACGTAAGCGACACGGCTAATGGCAACAAAATGCAGGGCACACACTTCATGCGCTTTCTCCCAACATCGTAATACGCTCTGTCAAACCTGACAGCACGATTCTATAGATTCTTCTGCGATTAGGAGCACGTCTCATGCCATGCGTGGTTTGCCAACATCGCAATTGCCGGGCACGTGCGGCTTCCATTAAGATGCCGGTTCTGTGAGAGGAGCCGCCATGTACGATCTGCGCGAAAACGAGCATCAGGAACTCTTTTATCTGCATATTGATCCCAACCGTCCCCTGCCCATTCATATCCCCAGTCCGCTTGGCCGGCTGGGCTATCATGTCTTTGTGCGTTTGCCGCGGCAGGCCGCCGCCAGGCTTAACGACGTGGCGGCGCGGGTAGACGTGGGCGGACTGCGCGAGGAGCATTCCGACATGGCGGCCGGCGAGGGCGTCGCGGGAGCGGCGCTGCTGCCGTCGAAAGCGCCTGACCTGGTGTGGCGTCATCTCTTCTGCATGCAGGTATCGCGCGGCGACGGGACGCTGGTCCTGCGCGGCTGGCCCGCGGACCTGAAGCAGCCCGTGGACATGGTGATCTGCACCTGGCCGCGTTTCGTGGAGAGCGGCATGGCCGATGACTGGATCGCCTGCCAGGCCGATCCCCGTTGGGCGCCTTCAGGCGTGCCCTTGGGCGGCATCGGCTGCGGGCGCGTGGATCTCTGCCGCGACGGACGTTTCCGCAACTTCAGCCTGAACAACAATCAGGACGCCCACCTGGAGCATCCTGATGGATTGCCCGGCGCGTACCTGGGTGTGTCGGAGCACGGCGCCGTGGTTGACTTGGCCACACGGCCAGTCGTCCAGGGGCATGGCGCCTGCCGGCAACTCGATTATACGGCGCGCTTTCCGTCCGCCACCTTGCGGGCGGCCGGTGCCCTGCCGGAAGTGGATGTCACGGTCACCGCCTCCGGTCCGCTGTGCCCCCACGACCTGCGCCGTTCCGCCATACCCGGCTTCGTGGTGCAGTGGACACTGCACAACCGTGGCAGTCAGACGCGCACCATCGGCTGCCGTATGGGTTGGCCAAACACGATCGGCGTGGGCGGCTGCATCGCGTCGGCCGAAAGCGGCATCGGCTACGGCGACGGCTTCTATCACCACTGGGACGATCCTACCGGACGCCGCGAGGAGGCCATTGAGGAAGCCGGCTGGGCCGGGGTGCGTTTCACCGGCACGCCCGCCGACCCGGCGGCGGCAGGCGAGCATTACCTGGGGGTGCGCAAGGGCACAGGCGTGCGCGCACTAACTCAGGCGGGTGGCGGTCAGGGCGAGGTGTGCGCGGAGGTGAACCTGCCGGCCGGCGCTTCGGCCACGGTGATCATGGCACTGGCGGCGGCGATGCCGCACTGGGTGGACTCGCTCGGCGTGGACCGCGGTCACTACTGGCTCAATTTCTTTGCCGATGGCGCCGCCGTAATGCGAACGCTTTTGGCGGAGGGTGGCGAAATTGTCCGTGAAGGCGCGGCTTTGGCCAACCTGCTGTCCGGCGGTTCGTTGCCAGCCTGGCTGCAAACCCGGCTCTCCAACTGCAACTACCCGCTGGTGACCAACAGCGTACTCTATCGGGACGGACGTTTCAGCATCAACGAAGGCCCCACCGAAATGGCCGGCTGCTACGGCACCATAGACCAGCGGCTGGCCGCTCACCCGGCCACGCAACTGCTGTTTCCGCGGCTGAACGCGACTGAACTGCAATCGTTCGCGGCGATTCAAGCCGAGAATGGCGGCATAGCGCACGATCTTGGGCTGGGGCATCTGGAGCGCAAACCCAACGAGCACACATGGCCGGACCTCACCTGCTCCTTCATCATCCAGACGGCGCGGCACGCCTGGAGCACCGGCGACCGCGATTTCGAGGCCGTCATGTGGCCGCGCGCCAAACGCGCCCTGCGCCGGCACGCCGAATGGGCCGAAGCCGGCAAGGGCGTGGCTCAGGTCGGCGAAGGGCTGGGAACAAGTTACGACGGCTATCACTACATCGGCACCACCGGCTACATGGCCACGCTCTGGCTGGCTGCGCTGGCCGTCATGGAGACCTGGGCGCGCCGCCGGGGAGACACCACGCTGGACGCCGACATCGCGCGTTGGCGCGCGGCCGCCGTTGCCCGTCTGGATGCCGATCTCTGGAACGGCAGTCATTACATTGCCTACGCCAAGTCCGGAGGCGTGAAACGCGAAACCTGCCACGCCGGTCAATTGGCCGGCCAGCTCTATGCTCGCCTGCTGGCGGGAACCGACGTGCTGCCGCCGGCGCGGCTGCGCGCCTGTGCGGATGCGCTGCTGAGGCTGAACGGCAGCGAACACTCGGTGATGCCACCCGATGAGGCCGCGGCCGACGGTTCCGCCGCCACGGAATTCTGCTGGCTGCCGTATGTGGAGGCTTTCATGCTTGGACCGCTGGCGACACTCGGCGAGGCGCGCCTGTGGCCGCTGTGGGAGCGGATGATCGCGGTGGTTGACGGTCAGAACGCGCACCCCTGCGACACCCGCCTGATGTATCGTCCCGACGGCGAGCGCAGTTGGGGCGCCTACTATATGACCGCGCCCGCCAGTTGGCTGGTATACGATGCCTGGATAGACTTCTTCTACGATCCGCTTGCCCGGTGCCTGCGCCTCGATCCGCCCGCGCCCGGCAGATATCCCGTGGTTCACCCGCTCTTCTGGGGTATAGCCGAGATCACCGACGCCGGCGGCACGCTGCATATCCAGCGCGTGTTCGCGGCGCAACCGCCGACCGTCGCGAGCGTGGAAATCCGACAGGGCCGGACTCACGTCGTGCGACCACTCGCCGCCCCTTGCGAATTGCGTCCGGGCGCCGATGTGAGCTGGGAACGTTGAGCGATCACGATCGAGTCACCGCAGCTATGGGGCGACTGCACATACACGTGTTCGGCCGCGTGCAGGGGGTTGGATTTCGCTACGCCTGCTGCAGGGAGGCACGCGCCCTGCGATTGACAGGCTGGGTACGCAACCGTCCTGATGGCAGTGTGGAGATCGTGGCGGAAGGATCGCCTGCCGCACTCAAGACCTTTGAGGACTGGTGCCGGCAAGGACCGTCATGGGCGGATGTCGAGCGTGTCACGGTCACGCCTGAGCCCACACGGGGAGAGTACCTTTCCTTCGAGATCGGGTAGGCCGGGATGGAAATTAGCTAGTGGAGTGCGAGCGTCCTCGCGCGCCGTCTCTGCGCAATCAACGTGCATGGTTCCGTGGCACCAGCGCGCAACTCTCGCTGTTTAGGGAGAATTTCCTCAGCCTTGACGCCACGGCGCAAGCGCATACAATGCTGACGGCATGGGCATGTTCGATATGAAGCTGAAGGCCGGCGGCAGCCAGCGGAGGACGCCGGGCGCACTGACCAAACTGGAACGTCTGCGCAAAACGCTGCGCCACGAAGAAGCCGATCGCGTGCCGATCACGGATTTCTTCTGGGGCAGTTTCACGAGCCGCTGGCGTCGCGAACTCGGACTGCCGGAGGACGCCAATCCCTACGTCCACTACGATCTGGATTTCGTCGTGACGGTGCCGAACATGGATCCGTGGATCCGTCCCTTCGAGACCGTCAAGGAGAACCAGAACGAGGTCACGGTGCGCACCGGGTTCGGC
>JAQULY010000114.1 GCA_028718445.1 Kiritimatiellia bacterium | reverse complement strand
TTGATGTTCAGGTCACGCTCAACCGCACTACCAGCAAGGGCGCCGTTAACGGCATGCTCTACCTCTACGGCACGCCCGATCTGGGCACTGGATTCGCAGAGATTGGCATCGCGCCGATCACAGGCACAGTCTTCGAGGGCGAGGGCAACGTGCACAACTACTCGTTCGCCGTGGGCGCGAACAAGTTCTTCAAGGCTGTGATCAAGTAAACTGATTCACGGCCCTTGACCAAGGACCATAACCGGCGCCCCGCGGGAAACCGCGGGGCGCCTTTTTGCTTATGAGGCTGATCGTCTGTATAAAACAGGTGCCGGACGCCGCGACCATGCGTCTTGACCCCCACACGCATACGCTGCGGCGGAGCGGCGCGCCCGCCATCGTCAACCCCTTCGACCTGCCCGCCATCGAAGAGGTCCTGCGGCTGCGCGACCAAACCGGCGGACACCTGACCGTGCTTACCATGGGGCCGCCAGCGGCCGAGGCCGCCCTGCGCGAAACCCTGGCGCGCGGCGCCGATGCCGCCATCCTGCTCTGCGATTCCGCTTTCGCTGGCAGCGACACCTGGGCCACCAGTCTCACGTTGGCGGCTGCCATCCGCAGACTCGGCGGCGCCGACCTGATCGTTTGCGGTCGCCAAGCCTCCGATGGCGATACGGCCCAGGTCGGTCCTGGCCTGGCCGCCCAACTTGGCTGCCCTCAGATCACCTTCGTCAGCCGGATACATGCACTCGATGCGTCATCCGTCATCGCCGACCGCACGCTCGAAGACGGCTGCGAACGCATCCGCGCCCAGTTGCCCTGTGTCCTGGCGATCGGGCGGCAGATTCACCCCGTACGTATAGCCTCTCTGCCGGGGTTACTGCGCTCTCGCGCGGCCGTGATTCCTCGTTGGGGCGCTACGGAACTCGGCCTCGCACCGGCAGACACCGGGCTCAAAGGCTCACCTACGCGCGTAACCCGTGTCACCGCCCATGTCATGCGGCGGCACTGCGTGTTTCTGACCGGTTCGTGCGAGGCGCGTGTGCAGGCCCTGCTTGAAGAGATGCGAGGAAGAGGGTTCAGGGTTCAGGGCTCAAGTCTGCCTCCAGACTGCCGCCAGTTGGAGCAGATGGGGAGAAATGCTCAGCGTCGAACGCCCGACGTTCAACAGCCCCTGACCCCTGAAACCCGACCCCTGAACCCTCTGCCTCCTCCACCCTCCACACCGCGTGACATCTGGGTCGTCGTCGAGCTTGATGAGTCTGGCGGTGTGCGCGAGGTTGCGCTGGAACTGTTGGCTGCCGCACGCACGCTGGCGGCCAAGACCGGAGGAGCGGCGTGCGCCGTGTTGCTTGGCGGCCCCGGGACGTCCGCGTCCGCTGCGCTGCTCCGGGCGCACGGCGCCGACGGCGTGCTATTGATCGAGGATGCCCTTCTGGCACAATTTCAGGACGAGCGGCACGCCGCGGCCGTGGCAGGACTGATCGCGCAGCACGGTCCGGGCGTGGTCCTGTTCGGGGCCACCGCCGTCGGGCGCAGTCTGGCGGCGCGCGTGGCCGTAGCCGCCAGGACCGGTCTAACCGCCGACTGCACGGCCCTGGACATAGACGCCGTCAGCGGCAATCTGCTGCAGACGCGGCCGGCCTTTGGCGGCAACCTGCTGGCAACCATCGTCACCGCCGGCCATCGGCCGCAGATGGCGACGGTGCGGCCGCGGGTCATGCGAGTCGCCGCGCCGGACTGGACCAGACCTGGCTGGTTGCGCCATGAAGCGCTTCCTGACGCTGCCCGCACGGCGCTCGCGGTGCGCATTGGCTATGAGGCGGACGCAAGCGGCGGCACGTTGCTGGCTGATGCCGATGTGATCGTGGCCGGCGGCCGCGGCGTAGGCAATGCCTTGGCCTTCGACACGCTGCGGCGGGTCGCGGAAAGTCTGGGTGGCGAAGTTGGCGCCTCGCGTGCTGCCGTCGAAGCCGGGTGGATGCCGGCCTCGCGGCAGATCGGTCAGACCGGCCGTACCGTCAGACCGCGGCTCTACCTGGCATGTGGTATCAGCGGACAGATCCAGCACCTGGCCGGCATGTCCGAGGCTGCCACCGTCGTGGCGATAGATCGCGATCCGGAGGCGCCCATCTTCAACTGTGCCCACATTGGCATCGTAGGCGACCTGCACGAAATTCTGGCCGAACTGTTGTCCCGCCTCGGCCCCCCGGCGGTCACACGCGGATCTCGCGCCAGCGGTCAATGAACCAACGGTACATGTCGAGCGATACGCCCGGCGTGATCAGGTGGTCGGGCATGAGCATGTAGCCGCCATCGCGGATCAACGGCATCAGCCGCCGGAACTCCGCCTCGACGGCGGCGCGGTCGCGTTCGAGCGTCATCTTGTCGAAATGCCCCACGATATGCAGCTCCCGCCCATACCGTTTTCGCAAGGCCATACCGTCCGCATGCCAAGTGCCGACCTCGATCGGGAACTGTATGTTAACGCCCGCGTCCAACCATGGGCCGATCAACGCCGAGACATCGCCGTCAGAGTCCACACCGTATAGTGCGATGCCGTACTGTTCGAGTTTGGCGCGTATCTTGCGGTAGCCGGGCGCGACGCACTCGCGGAAGATGTCGGGGCTCACGAATGGTCCGCTGCGTCCGCAGATATCCTCCCAGCCGAAACCGAAGTCAACCCGCAGGTGCGGCAGTGTCTGGTCAAGCCCCCAGCAGGTCAGATCGGCGATGGTGTTGACCATTTCGGCGAAGACATCACGGTGGTCATACATGAAATAGGCCAGATTCTCGACACCCATCCAATTGCGGATCCAGCCCATCAACGACCCGGTGTTAACCGCAATCGGCAGTCCGGACTCCAGACAGCTCTTGACGGGGCCTGACCAGTCGGTCGGCAGGCGACGAGGATCGGGTTGCAGGCGCGGCAGGTAGTATTTCTGCCAGTCGCGGGGCGTCTTGAGCGTGAAGTCGAGATAGTGCGGCACGGCGCTGTGGCCCTTCTCGACTTGGCAGACCACGCCTTCGGCATCGCGGAATACGCGACTGTGGGTGGTCTCGGAGATCGTCTGTTCCTCGAAGGCGGG
Organism: Kiritimatiellia bacterium; assembly: GCA_028718445.1. Classification (GTDB taxonomy): domain Bacteria; phylum Verrucomicrobiota; class Kiritimatiellia; order RFP12; family JAAYLN01; genus JAQULY01. The sequence continues at coordinate 9,597 of JAQULY010000114.1, read as the reverse complement.
GTAGAGTCCAACGTTGACGCCGATGCCGGTCCAATGCGCCGGCACGCCAAGATACTCCCGCACGCCCATGCCGGCCGGCAGTCCTTCCTGTTGCCAGCGTGCCGTGGTCTCGTCCCATTGGTGCCAATGGACGACCGGCAGTCGGTCGAACGGCCGGTAGTTCATGATGTCCAGAACTAGTTCGCGTTGCGTCATGAAGGTTCCCTTGTCTTGCGTTGGAGGCAGGGCGCATGGTATCAAACGGGCACGTGTTTGTCCCGCATGGCGCGAGACGGCGATATGAAGGAGCCACCCATGATCCGTAAAGCCTTCCTGATGCACGTCAACCCCGAGCAACACGCTGAATACCAGCGCCGTCACAGCCCGATCTGGGAAGAGCTCGCCGCGACGCTCAAGGCGCACGGCGCCCACAACTACTCGATCTTCCTGGACGCCCGCACCAATCAGCTCTTCGGCTATGTCGAAATCGAGGACCAGGCGCGTTGGGACGCGATTGCCCAGACCGGGATCTGCAAGCGCTGGTGGGCCTTCATGCGCGACATTATGCCGTCGCATGCCGACAACAGTCCGGAATCGCGCGAGTTGCGCGAGGTTTTCCATCTTGCGTAGGCTTGAGCGTTACGAGTTGACAGTGTCTACTCGCTCGCCCCATCTGGCGGCTTCACCACGCAAGAAGTGCGACCCAACACGGAGCGCGTGCGACTCACCATCTGCCCGAGGCGCCGCCGCCACCGAAGCTGCCACCGCCGCCAGAGAACCCTCCGCCTCCGAACGAGCCGCCGAAACCGCGTGACGAGCCGCCATAACCGCGGCCGCCAATCGTAGAACCGCGCCGATGCAGCGCCATGGCCAGTACGACGAATAACACGATCAGGACCAGCATGTATGTCGGCATCTGCTGCTGGGCGGGGGCTGGAGGCGGCACCGGCGCGGCCGGTTCCTGGCCCGTCACAAAACGCTGCACCTGCTGCACCGCGTAGACCACGCCGTCGCCGTAACGTCCCTCACGAAAGAAGGGGCCCATCTGGCGTATGATGTCGCCGGCCCGTGCGTCGTTGATCTCACCTTCCCAACCGTAGCCGATCTCAAGGCGCATCTGGCGGTCGTCGCGCGCAATCAGGAGAACAGCGCCGTTATCGCTGCCCTTGCGACCAATGCGCCATCCTTCGGCCACGCGCAGGCTGAAGCTTTCGAGTGCGTCGCCATCGAGCGCCGGCACCGTGAGCACCGCCATCTGACCGCCGGAGGCCCGTTCCAGTTCCTGGATGGCCTGCTCAATGCGCGGCACGTCCGCCCGCAACATGGCGGCACGGTCCACGACGCGTCCCGTCAAGGGCGGCACGGCGAGCTCCGCTGCCCGTCCGGACCACAGCAGCCAGACTGGCGCCAGCAGCGCTATGGCTGTTCTAACCCTCGCTGATGTCATTCGACAATTCATTCCGGTCATCGCTCTGTCTTGGAAAACGGCTGGCCAGAGCCTTGCCCAGCGCAGCCACACCCGCCTCCAATCCAGAGGTGAAATCGCCCTTGGCGAAATGCGCCGCCATGGTGTCCGCCGTTTGGCGCCAGAAGTCGGCGCCCACTTCGGCATGAATGCCGGCATCGCCCACAATGGCGAACTGACGATCCTTCCAGGCCACGAAGATCAACGCGCCGTTGCGCGCTGCCGTGCGGGTCATGCCCAATTTCTCGAACCAGCGCTCGGCATCGGCGCGCGGGTCGCCACTGCAGTGCGGTTGCAGGCGCACGCGGATCTCGCCGGAGGTCAATCGTTCCGCGGCCGCGATGGACGCGCGGATGCGTTTGCGCCCGACGGCGTCAAGAAAGATTGCGGACATGGCTGTTCCCGCGCTGCCCTCTATTCAAAAGAGACTTTGGGCGGGGTCTGCAGCGACTGGCTGTCCGGCGGCTGGTAGTATTCCGCCGGTTCCAGCCCCAGCCGTTTCACGAAGAGACTGCCGGGCAGGCGCCGCATGGAGGCGTTCAGATCGCGCACCGCCTGGTTGTAGCGGGTGCGTGCCACGGCGATACGGTTCTCGGTGCCGGCCAGCTCATCCTGCAGGCGGATGAAGTTCTGGTCGGCTTTCAGATTGGGGTAGTTCTCGGCGATGGCCATCAGACGCCCCAGAGCACTGTTCAGCACGCCGCTGGCCTCGGCCTTTTCCTCCGGCATGCGCGCCGCCAGCAACCGGCCGCGGGCCTCCGCGACATCGGTGAAGATCTTCGACTCGTGGGCGGCGTAGCCCTTGACCGTGGCAACCAGATTGGGCACCAGGTCGGCCCGCCGCTGCAACTGCGTCTCGATCTGGCTCCAGTTCTCTTTGACCACTTCATCGCGCGTAACCAGTCCGTTGCGCGAACCCAGGGCCACCAGTCCCAACAGGACCGCCAGTCCCACTACCACAACAACCAAACCTGTCATGCCCTTCATATGGAGCTCCCTTCAATGGCCCGATCATACGATAACGGCGGTCTGCGCGACAGCAGCAAAGAGCGCGGTTGACCGCGCTTGACGGTGCGTTCAGCGGCGGTCCGGCGTGTCCGCATCGGACTTCAACAGCGCGTCCAGTCCGGCAAATTGCGAAAAGATGGAAGGCGCCAAACGGTCCTTTTCCGCCGTTGCGCCTTCGTAGCAGCCTGCGAGCAGGTTCTTCTCGTGTTCGTGGTCGTGACAATAGATGCAGAGCAATTCCCAATTGCTGCCGTCCGGCGGATTATTATTGTGGTTGTGGTCCTTGTGATGGACGGTCAGCTCCTTGAGGCGTTTGCCCTCGAAGGTGCGTCCGCAACTGGCGCATACATGAGGCAGAACCTTCAGCGCGCGGTCGCGATAGCCTTCCCGCCGCAACGCGATATCGCGGCGCAACTCCGCCTGAAGCTGTGCTCGTTTGACCGCGTCGGGTGGCGTTTGGGCTGTCTTCATGGTGAGGTGCACCTGTCTGCAGGAACAACGCCCAAGAATGTAGACAGCCGCACCGGTCTCGGTCAACCAATTATGGACCGCAAGAACACGTTGCCCGGCATCCCCGCGTCGTCGTATCATGCAGCCGTGTTTGTGACCGTTCCAGGCCAGTAGCTCAGTTGGACAGAGCACAGGATTCCTAATCCTGGGGTCGCGGGTTCAACTCCCGCCTGGCCTACCATCAACCTGCCGCTATTTCAGCGCCCGCGCCGCTAGCATGGCCGCGCCACGGCAGGCAGGTTCGGGGCAACCCGCCGGGAAGACGGTGAGGCCCAACTGCTCGCTGATGATGCGCAGCCAGAGCGCGCTGTGAGCGCCGCCGCCGGTGGCCACGATGCGGTTGGGACGTTCGCCCGGAACCAGCAGATCGAGGAGTTCGCCCAGCGTCACGGCTGACGAGGTCATGATCGCGCGAGCATGGTGACCATGCCCGTGCGCGGCGGTCCGGTTGGCAAACCCGCTCAGTCCGGGCCGCGTGTGAGCCTGCGGCACCGCCGTCAGGCCATCGCAGTCGGGCGGCACGACCGCCGCCAGTTCATCAAGACGGCGAAAACTGAGATCGGACGCGAAGCGCTGACGGTACCACTCCAGCACGCCGGCGCCGTTGTTGTCAAAGGCCAGCATGGCGCTGGTCCCAACTTCCACTCCAGGCAGCACACACACGCCGGCGCGCGGATAGTACTGGCGGCTCTGCGCAACACAGGCGAGCACGGTGCCAAGAGAAACGCTGGCCTGCGCCTCCTGGCCGACGCCGGCGCCCAATGCCGCGGCGTGGTGGTCCAGCGTGCCGGCTGTCATCGGGATGCCCGGCGTCAGTCCCAGGCGCGTCCCGCCGGCGGCGCTGACCGGACCTATCAAGGCGCCGGGCCGCAGGGGACGCGCAAGTCGCGCCGGCTGCACGCGCGCGGCCGCCATGGCCTGCGGCCACCATGCCAACGTCCGCTGATCCATCAGACCGAGCAACGCCGCCGTGCCGGCATCGCCGGCAAACTGACCGGTCAGGCTGTGCGCCAGATAGTCGGAGATGGTCAGTACGTGAGCCGTCGCGTCCCACAGACCGGGTTGCGTGTGCTGCAGCCAGCGCCACTTAGCCGTAGCCATCTGAGGACTGAGGCCCACGCCCAGTCCCGTCGTTTCCAGAAAATCCGGGCGACTGCTCAGCTCGGCCAGTTCGGAAGGAAGCTCGCCGGCGCGTGTGTCCGTCCATATGATCAGCGGCGTCAGCGGACGGTCAGCCTTGTCGAGAAACAGGAAGCTGTTGGCCTGGGAAGAATAGGAGAGCGCCACGATTTCGCCGGCGGAAGCCTTAGCTTCGGTCAGCGCAGTCGTCAGCCCCTGACGCAGCGCCAGCCAGAAGGCCTCGGATGCCAATTCGCAACGGTTGCCGTCAACCGTTGCCGACACCGGCACACGTCCAAGACCGCGCAGTCGCAGTTCGCGATCGAAAAGCCCCAGCTTGAAGTAGCTGGTGCCCAGGTCAATGCCGAGGAGTAGGTCCATGGAAGGCTGAAGACTATAGGCTAAAGGCTGAAGGGTGGGATAGGGGTTGGGAATATTATTGGAGGAGGGAAGACGGGAACATCAGTTGGCGGAGGAGTCGAGCAGCTCCTGCGAGTGTTGCACCAGCAGTCGGCCGCTATCGGTGGAGAAGACGGAGGTCGAAGCTTCATACCCGCCCTCGCGCGCCGCCTCCTCGGTGACCACGTACCCGGACACGGAGCCGTTGGCGCAGGTGATCACGAAAGTGTCGGGGTTGCGGCGGCGGACCTCCAGCGCGTACTCGATGAAGACCTCGCCTTGCCACCCCAGGAAATTCCACGGCCCCACGCGCAGCAACTGCATCTCCGCCGGCATGCAGCTCGTCAACGCCGCCGCCAGCGCGCCATTCGCCTTGGACCTGGCCAGCGCATGGGTGGCCTCAGCGCCGAACAGGTCGCACTCGGTGGTACGCACCACCGCGCGCGGAGTGCCGTCCTGCTGTTGCCGCGCGAACTTCTCGCGCACGCTTTGTTCCTTGGCGGCGGCGTCGGCCACGCTGGGCAGGTCGCGCACCGGATAGTCGAAGGACATCTGCCGATGCCCCAATTTGATATCGGAACGGAAGACCATGCCAGCGACGGCTTGCTCGACAGCCCGGCCCAGAATCGCGCCCAGACGCTCCGCCTCCGCGAAGGTCTGGCCGCGCACGCAGTAACGCGGACTCTGATTGCCGGATGCGCCGGTGTGATGCAGCACCGGAAAACCGGCGCCAAAAACATGCTCCTGCAGGTAGGCGCGCGCCATCCCCGGGAAGTCGGCGCTGACCAGCGTGGAGTCCTCGTGCATCACGGTCGGATGCATGGCGTAGACCGTCATGACGCCCATGGGTTTGCGTGTGGCGGAGTCCCGCACCATCAACACCGGCACCTCGGGATCGGCCGGCCCCGACGGATCGCGGCGGTTCGTGCCGATGCCCTCGACGCGCGCCACCACCAGGCCGATCTCGGCCGGACGAAGGGCGGCGACGGCGGCCTCGGCGGCCGCTACGATGCCGTCCTCCATCAGCTTCAGGTAGGCGGGATCGGCATTGGGCACGACATCGTCGTAGTTGCCGGGGCCGCGCGACAGAATCACCGGTCCCGAATGGGTGTGAGTGGCGGTGAGCATGATCGCGTTCTCGGCAATCCCCGTGCTCTTGGAGATGCGCCGCCGCGCGCGGGCGGTCATGTCCTTGGGAACGTAGGCGATATCGTTGGAGACGAACAGGATGCGTTCGGCGCCGTCGTCCAGGCAGAGCGCCGTGCTGTTGAGACGGTCGTGTACGCCCGTGCTGTAGCGTTTGACGTGCGGATATCCGAAGAGAAACTGGGAATCCGCCGGAGTGATGTCGGCGCAGGCGGCGCCTGCCTTGAGTTTGCGTGCCATGGCGTTGATGCTATTCCTTTCGAAACACGGTCTTGCCTGCGACCCAGGTTCGTAGAACGTCGAAGTTGTCGTCGAGCAAAACCAAGTCGGCGTCGTAACCGGGCGCGATGCGCCCCTTGCTTGCCGCCAGCCCAAGTACCTGCGCGGGGTTGGCGCCGGCCATGCGCACGGCCTGCGGCAGACCGATGCCGGCCAACTTCACGGCGTTACGCACGGCCAGGTTCATGGTGAGCCCGCTGCCCGCCAGACCTCCCGGACTGCGGCTGTTCTCCGCCATGCGAGCGGGAGCTCCAGGAGCGGAGAAGACGACGTCCGTGTCGCCGAAACGATGCCTGCCGGGCGGCAGGCCCGCGCCGATCATGGCATCCGTAATCAGGCAGACGCGATCGGGCCCCTTGCATTGCAGGGCCATCCTCACGGCCACCGGGTCCACGTGCGTGCCGTCCAGGATGAAATCCACCGAAACGCGCGGATCGGCCAGTATGGCCTCGACGGCGCCGCAGGGACGCACACCGGGCTCGGTAGTGTCTGGCCACGGGAAGACATCGTAGAAGTGGGTGGCGTGGCGGGCGCCCGCCTCGATGGCGGCCTGCGTTTCCGTCACCGAGGCATGCGTGTGCGTCATGAAGATCGGCGCGCCGGAGCGCGCCATCAGACGGATCAACGGCACGATCTCCTTGAAGTCAGGCGCGATGCTGAATGTCAGGCGATAGGGTTGTGCCGCGGCGATCAGGGCCTCCACGCGCCGCGCGTCGGCCTGGCCGAGCGCCTCCGGCGGCAGCGCGCCGGTGAGCGTGAGGAACGGGCCTTCCAGGTGTAATCCCAACGGACGCGCGCCCGCAACGCCGCCACCGGCGGCCGCCAGAGAGGCGATGAAACGGGCATCGTCGCCTGGTTTCATGGGGCATACGGTCGGCAGCCAGCCGGTGACCCCGTACCGTGGCAAAATGCCCGACATGGCGGCCATGGCCTCAGGTCCGTGATCCACCAGATGACGGTGCACGCCGTGAATGTGCAGGTCTATGAAACCGGGCGCCAGGTAGGCGCCGTGCGCATCCACTCGCCGTGACACCGGCAGGTCGCTGACGACGGCAGCTCCGGCACCCGTGATCACCCGCGCGATCTTGCCATCCGCGATTTCCACCGTCGTATCGGGGACGATCGCATCCGGCGTCACCAGCTTGGCGTGTTCGATATAGTGAGGCTCAACCATGAGCGCTCATGATATTGCATTGCCGCCGTCCTTCTCAATCCCATTTGTCCTCGATCGACCCTCAATCGCGATTGCGTCCTCCGCGGCCATGGCGGTATCCTCTGAACATGCCGCTGAACATGCCGACGGAACTGCAATTGTCGCTGCCCCCCTGGATGCGTCCGTGGCTGCGCGCGCACAGCCGACGACGCTTCGCGGATGTCGCCGCGCGCATGGAGGTGGCGGTGGAGCTGGCTACGCACAATGTCGCCCGGCGCACGGGCGGACCATTTGGCGCGGCTGTCTTTGACCGGCGCGATGGTCGCCTGATTGCCGCCGGGGTTAACCTTGTGGTAGCCGCGCGTGGCGCGCACTGGCATGCCGAGGTCGTCGCCCTGGCGCTGGCGCAACGCCGCCTGCGCACGCACGATCTGGCGGCGGCCGGCGATTACGAACTGGTCACCAGTGTGGAGCCTTGTCTGATGTGCCTGGGAGCTACGCTGGCCTCCGGCGTGCGCAGCCTGGTTTGCGGCGCGCGCGGAGCCGATGCTGAGGCGATCGGTTTCGACGAAGGCCCCAAGCCAACGCACTGGTCCGCGGAGCTGCGCCGCCGCGGTCTGGCCGTGCAGCGCGACGTAAAGCGTCCCGCCGCGCGCCGTGTCCTGCGCGACTATGCCGCCGCCGGTGGGCCGATCTACCTGGCGCAACGGGGGGCTTGAAGATTAAGCCTGTCCAAGAACACGCAGAAGCTGCGGCAGCAGGTCGCGATTGCAGGCCACGCCCTCGCCCGAATCCACCGTCGCCCTTCCCGACCAGTCCGTGAAACAGCCTCCCGCCTCTTCGAGAACGGGCAGGATCGCCGCGGCGTCCCAGACGCTCATGACCGCGTCAATCATGATGTCCGCCCGCCCGGTGGCCACGAGCGCGTACCCGTAACAATCTCCCCATGTCCGTGCCACGCGGCAGTTCCGTTCCAGCGCATCGAAGACGCTTTCGGCCTGTCGCTGGTGGAAGGTTTGTATTTCGGATGTTACGAAAACCGCCTCGGTCAGCGTGCTGCACTTGGAGACTTGCGCGCGTCGGGGTGCCTTGCCTGGCAGGCAGTGCCAGGCGCCGGCGCCGCGGCAGGCATGCACCGACTCGCCGAGCGCGGGCAGTTCGATCACCCCCGCAACGCTCGTGCCGGCACGCTGCAGACCTATCAGGGTGCCATAGAGCGGCACGCCACAGACGAATGATCTGGTCCCGTCGATCGGGTCGAGAATCCAGCGGAAGGGGCTTGTGCCCTCGCGGACGCCGAATTCCTCGCCGATGATGCCGTCGTCCGGGTAGGCCGCGGCAATACGTTCACGCAGGAACTGTTCCGCGTCGCGGTCGGCCGCGGTCACGGGGGAAAGATCGGCCTTCAGCTCGACCTGCATCCGCGGATTCTGAAAGAGATCCAACGTGCGCCGGCCGGCCGCGGCGGCAAGCTCACGGGCGAGTTGGTAACGCTGTCGCAGCGAGTCGTCGGGTTGCATGAGTCACAGCATGGTACAGGCGCACGCGCCTGTCAATCGGCGCCGCTACGCCCAGATTAGAGGTCAGTGAGATCGGGGCGCGAGCGGGGTGCATGTGAGCGTGAGAGACATGTAGATGCGCCTGACTCCGTGAGAAAGCACTCTGGGCCAGAGAGAAGGGCGTTGGCGCTGCCCGTCAGCGTCCCGGCGGCGGCTCCTGAACCGGACGAAGTGCCCGCGTCCCGCCGCCGGGGGCAAGCGCGGCGCGGATCGGGGTTACCGGAAAACGGCGCGTCAGCATGGGTCGGATGCAAGGAAGCGGGGGCGGCGCCAACCTCGCGGTTGCGCCGCCCCCGGTGACGCCGCAGCCGGCCAATGATCACGCGCCGGCTTTCCGGCCCGATCCGCGCCGCTTCCGTGCTACGCCTCCATGTCCCCATGACACACTCAACGAATCGCTCCTGCTCACATGCGCCCCACTCGCACCCCTATCTCACTGACCTCTTACGTGCCCAGAAGTTGTCGGGCGCCTCTTTTGACAAGACCGACGGGTTTCGGCTAAGGTTCTGGCACATGCGTGGCGCGTGCATCCCCGATCGGCCTGGGGCCGCGGTCCGCATGAAGGAATTTCGATGCTCTCCGGTTTCTTTGATCGTCTGGTCTCGCGAATCGACAAGATCGATCCCGAGAGTCTGCAGACCCATATGCGGCGTCTGGCGCGCGAGCGCGCGCTGCTGGAGACGATCTTCCAGTCCATCCAGGAGGGGGTGATGGTGCTGGATAGCGAGGGGCGCCTGAGCTACGCCAACCGCGCCGCGGAACGTCTGCTGGGGTTCGAAGCAGACAAGGTACGCGGACGCTCCATGTCGCGTTACCTGCAGGATCTTGACTGGGAGCACCTCACCGATGTCCATGACGAAGAGCAATGGGCGCGCCTGCTCAGCCGCGAGATCGAGGTCTCCTATCCGGAACACCGGTTCCTGAACTTCTACGCCGTGCCGCTGCCCGGACAGGAGGCAGCCGACAAGGGCCTGCTGATC
>JAQULY010000113.1 GCA_028718445.1 Kiritimatiellia bacterium | reverse complement strand
TGTCGGGATCCTGCGACGTTTCGCAAGCACAGGCGCGAGAAATGGCCGGACTCGGTCTGAAGTGGCACGAGATCCATGAGCATTTTCCGGCCTACGGCAACTACCATCCAGAGAACGTCGAGTCCTGGACCAGCGGGCACACGCGCGACACGTCAAAGACGATCACGGTGGACACGATCCGTCGCACGATTCGGAACCTGCACGCCGCCGGCGCCGCCGCGCTGCCGTACATCCAGGTTACCGGCGACGGCGATGAAGCGTTGCTCGACAAGGCCTTTGAGGGTTGCCGCATCCGCGACGAGCATGGCTGTCCCGCCAGCGCCTGGCCGCAAACCTACCTGATGAATTCCGATCCGTCCCTGCCGTTCGGCCGCGATATTCAGCGCCAGATCCGCGGCATGGTCGGGCGCTATCCCGAAATGGATGGAGTCTTCCTGGACCAGCCCTGCTACAATTTCCTCGATACGGCCCACGACGACGGCCTTACCGCCGTAGACAACCGGCCCGCCTACATGACCGGCTTCAACTACTATCCGCACCTGGAACTGCTTTCTTCCTTGTTGCACCCGAACAAGGCCATTATTGCCAACGCGCCCTTCAGTGTTGGCATTCTGAAATACATTGACGGTTTCATGGCCGAGAGCGCCGGCTGGCTGTGCGATCATCTGCAGTATTACGGCCTCGCCAAGCCGCTCTTCTTCCTCTGCTACGATTCCAGCGACCGCAACATCGAGCGCATGTTCCAGCAATGCCTGCTGTACGGCGCCGGCTTCACCAGCTACGCCAAGGCGCTGGGATCGAAAGACTTGTACGCGCAGTATATGCCGGTCCTGCAACGACTGTACCGGCGGCGCTGGATCTTCGATCCCGAACCGTTGCAGACACCGGAAGGGATCAAGGGCAAGGTCTACCGCAGCGAACGCGGCACCTTCGTCGCCAGCCTGGTGGGTGACCTCAAGGGACTGGCCGGCCGCGTGCTGCCTTCTGCCGCCGTGACCGTGCGCGCGGCGGGCGTGGCAGATGTGGAGCAGGTCACGCTGCATGCCCCCGGCGCCGCGCCGCTGACAACGCGCTTCGCCAAACATGACGACCGGATCGAATTCGATCTACCGGGCGACTGGGTGGCCGGAGTTGCCGAACTGTCGTAGAAATGAGGACAATATGATACCGGAGATCTCCCTGACCGGCACGCCCGCGCAGATAGGGTTGGAGCGCGGTCGCCAACTGAAGATCGCCATTCAGTTGAGCGTGGCGCATTACGTCCATGGCAACACCCATCAGTGGCAACTTAGGGAAGCGCACGCCTTCGGCGGACGCATGGCCAAGGACCTCGGCCGGCGCTGTCCGGACCTGCTCGAGGAAATCCTGCACACGGGGCAGGGGGCCGGTCTCTCCGAAGGCGACACGCTGGCCTTCGCTTTCCGCTGCTGGAACGCGCTGAGCGACCATCCGGCCACGCTTGCCTGCTACAACATTGCCTGCCGCGACCCCCAACGCGGCACGATCGTCGCCGGGGTCCTGGAAGATAGCCCTCCCTTCTACATCCTGGAGACAGTGCAACCCGCCAAGGGCATTCCCTTCCATGCGGTCACGTGGACCGGCATGTCCTGGGCCGTCCGGGGAATGAACGCCGCCGGCCTGGCAGTCGGCCAGGCTTCGTCCTTTGCCGGCACGCGCTTCGCCAAGGGCGCCAACGCTTTTCCCTTCGACCTGTATGCGCGCGGATACTATGGCCAGCGCTGGGCCTTGCAGAACTGCGACAACGTCAGGGACGCCGCCAGGATCATCCGCGGCTTCGACTGCACCAGCACCTATATGCTGGCCGACAAGACCGGCGCCTGCGTCGCCCTGGAATCCTGCGGCCAGCTGCATGCCCTGCGCAAGCCCAACGCCGCCGGCAACCTGACCGGCGGAATCTTCGAGTCGCCCGTCCTGATCAAGGCGCTGGTTGACGAAGGCATCGCCCATGACTGGGAATGGGGGGTGCGACTGGCGAAGAAGGTCATGACAAAACTCGAATCGGCCCGCGGCAAGACCACCATGGAATGGATGGCCCGCTATCTGCGCGCCGAGCAGACCGCCGGCGGCTGGTGCCACGACGGTCTGCAGGCGGCCACGATCGCCTGTCCGGCCACGGGCGAATTCTGGGTCAGCGGCTACCGGCCCTGCGTCAGCGGATTCCGCAAGCTGCGCGTCGGGAAACTGGGTTAAGGGAGTCAACGGGTCATGGAGTCAACAACTTACGGCTACAACGGCAAACTGCTATGGGTCAACCTGACGGATCGCACCTTCCGGTACGAGACCCGCCCGGAGCTGTTCTTCCGGCGATTTGTGGGCGGCGGCCTGCTGGGCACCAGGCTGCTGATGGAGCATACGCCTCCGGGCATCGACCCGCTTGGTCCGGATAACCTGCTGATCTTTGTCTCATCCGTGCTGGCCGGGCATCCCGCCGCCGGACTACCGCGGTTCACGGTTTGCGCGAAAAGCCCGCTGACCGGCGGCATCGGCGAGACGCGCTGCGAAGGGCCGTGGGGCAACGCGCTCAAGGCCAGCGGGGTGGACGCCATCGTCGTCACCGGCGCCAGCCGCGAGCCGGTGTCGCTGGCGATCGAACCGGGACAGGTGCGTTTCCTTCCCGCCGCGGGCCTGGCGGGACTTACCGTGGGCGAGACCGTGGACCGGCTGGAAGCGGAGCTGGGCAAGGATATCCACGTGGCCGCCATCGGGCCGGCCGGGGAACGGCAGGTGCGTTTCGCCTCGATCGTGGCCGACCGCACCTTCCAGGCCGCGCGCATGGGCATGGGCGCGGTGATGGGAGCGAAGCGGCTCAAGGCCGTGGTACTGCGCGGGGGAACGGCGCCGGCGCCGGCGGATCCGACGGCCCTGCAGGCCTTGAGGAAATCGTTCGAGGCGCGTATTGCCGTTAACGACCTGAGCCGCTGGCAGCAGCAGCCGCCCGGCTTCTCCTGCTGGCTCTACCTGCACGGACTGGATGCCGCGCTGTGCGTCAACAACTACGCGCGCTCCAGCCTGCACGGCACCGAGAGCTTCAAGGCCGAGGAGTTCATGCGTCGCTATCGCGGCGAGTGCGACTGTCCCGGTTGTCCGAACCAGTGCATCAAGGTCATGCACCCGCTTGACCGGCCGACGCTGGACGTCCGCGCCAGCGGCATCCACCAGGAGGCCACCGGGACCATGGGCCCGAACCTCGGCATCGTCTCGCTGGACTGGATTCTGGCGGCCAATAACTTCTGCAATCAGCACGGTCTGGACCCGACCTCGCTGGGTTTCACGCTCTCCTTCGTGATGGAGCTTTTCGAGCGCGGTATCCTGAACTCCCGGGATGGCGCCCCGACGCGTTTCGGCGACGCTGCCGCCGCTTGGCGGCTGATGGAGGATATTGTCGCCCGCCGCGGCCTGGGCGATGTCCTGGCCGAAGGCACCCGCCGCGCGGCCGCGCGGTTCGGCAAAGGCGCCGAATGCTATGCCATGCAGGTCAAAGGGCTGGAGATGGTCTGCTTCGAGCCGCGCAGCCAGACGAACCTGGCGACCGGCTATGCGGTGGCCCCCATCGGTCCGCGCTACGACATCTGCGAACACGACTGGGATTTCGACACCAAGGTGGGTTGGGAACACACGCTGAACCTGTCGCGCGCGCTGGGCATCCTGGAACGCATCCCGATGAACGAGATCAGCCCGCGCAAGGCGCGGGTCTTCAAGGCGCTGCACACGCTCTGGTCCGCGGCCGACGCGCTGGACCTCTGCATCTTCGCGATCGCGCCGACGCGCATCCTGTCGTTGCCGGAAATGGCGGCCACGCTGGCCGCCGTCACCGGCTGGCAAACCGGCGACTACGAGATCATGCGCATCGGCGAACGCCGGTTGCATCTCATGCGCGCCTACAATCTGCGCGAAGGCCTCACGGCGGCGGACGATACGCTGCCCGAGCGTTTCTTCGTCGAAGCTATTGCCGACGGGCCGCGCCAGGGCGACCTTCTCGACCGCGTCAAATTCCACGCCAACATTCTCGACTACTACCGTATGATGGGATGGGACGACGAGGGGCGTCCCCTCCGGGAGACGCTGTGCGATATTGGCTTGGACTGGGAAACAACCTGAGGCGCGCTCGAGATGCAAAACAAACGTGTTCCGCAGCTGGTCACTTTCGATTATGCCAATCCGTTTCGTGTGCCCGGCCGCTGGCTGAAGGGCAACACGCATACCCACACCGTCAACTCCGACGGTGTCTGGACCGCTGACGACGTGCGGCGGGGATACGGACGGCATGGCTACGACTTTGTCTTTCTCACCGATCACTGGAAACGGACCGTCGCGTCGTCGCCGGCGCGTGCCCGACCGTTGCTGATTCCTGCCGAGGAGGTGGACTTCCTCATTGGCCGCCAACTGTATCACGCCGTCTGCCTCGGCATCAGTGACGAATGGCCGCGGCGTTCCTTCAAGTCCGTGGCGGAGTTCATCCGCCAGGCGCGGCGGCGCTGCGACTACATCGTCATGGCGCATCCCTATTGGAGCGGTACCCGCAGCGACGGCTATCTTGGTGTTGGGGCCTTCGACGCCACCGAGGTCTACAACACCGGAGTCGACCGCTCCATTGCCAAGGGCTATTCGGGCACTTACTGGGACGACTATCTCGATGCCGGGCTGCGCGTGCACGGGCTCGCCGCCGACGATGCCCACGGCGAGAACCATGCGTATGGCGGCTGGATCATGGTCAAGGCCACCGCCTGCACCGAAAAGGCCATCATGGCGGCGATCCGCAAGGGCCATTTCTATGCCACGCAGGGACCGGAAATCCGCGACATCCGCTTTGACGGCCGCCGCATGACGGTCAAGTGTTCGCCCGTGCACCGGATCAACTTCATCTGCAGCGGTTACTTCGGCAAGGTGTGCCAGGCCGGCAGCAGGCCCTTGACCGAGGCGTCGTGGGAGCTGCATCCCGATGTCGCCTGGGCGCGGATCGAGTGCGTGGATCGTGAAGGACGGATCGCCTGGAGCAACCCGATCTGGCAGCGCTGGGATACGCGACGCATCGAGGCCATGAAGCGGCGCACGTTGCGGAGCGTCACGGCGCCGCGACTGCGCGGCGCCAACGCGGCCATGGGCGACCCGGAGCGCGTTGACTGGACGGCGGCGCGCACGCTGTCCCCATGGATGGGGCTGATGGGCGAGTCCACCAGGCGCAAGCTGGAGGTGCGCCTCGCGCATGACGGCCGGTATCTCTACCTGCAGCTTGAAGAAATGCTCGATCCGCGAAGCCTGGTCGTCAACCGCAGAACGGTCTGGCTCGACGACGAGTGGGAAGTGTTCTTCTCCCGTGAGCGCGGCCAGCCCTGCCGGCAAATGGGCGTCAACGCCACAGGCGCCATGCTGACCGTGGACCACAGTGGAACCGCCGCGACCTGGGATAACGGCGCCAAGGCCGTATCGGAGACGCGTCTGCGCGACCGTTGGCGGGTGCGACTGGCGTTGCCGCTGGCGCGGCTGGTGCCCGGCGGCGCGCAGCCCGGCGACACCGTCTACGCAAACTTCATCCGCTCCACCGAAGGCGGCAGCGCCCTGGCGTGGGTGCCCACGTTCAAGTCCCATTACCACGAGCCCTCCCGGCTGGGCGCCGTGCGGCTGGAGTAGGCGCGCCAGTATGTCGCGTGAACGCTATCTGAAGGCTCTGCGGCGGCAGAACCCCGAGGTGCTGCCGCACCAGATCTGGCTGCCGCACCCGGAGTTCATCAGCGACGCCACCGGCGTGGATTACCACGACCATCCTTTGCAGGCGTCGTTGCGTTTTCACGCGCGCTACGATGTGGACAATGGCGGGCCTTGCCATGTGGAGGACACGCCGCTGCCGCGTCCGCGGGCAGGCGCAACGGCTGACGGCGGCGTGCGTAGCGAGGAGGGCTTCGGGACGGTCTGGCACAACGATTCGCCGTTCACTGAGCCGGAACAGTTGTGGAACTTCGACCCGGACCCCTGGGGACCGGACGCCGCCAAGGCCGTCGAGCCGGACTACGCGCTGCAGCACTACCGCTGGTGTTTCCAGCCCGAGACCTGGCCTCAGCGCCGGGCCGGGGAAACGGCGGCGTGGGCCAGGCTGGAGGCCTTGTTCCCCGACAAGTTCACCGATGGCCGGTGCTTCTACTGTACGACTTTCATGTGGGGTATCTGCATCTTCGGCTGGGATGTCTTTCTGATGGCCCTGGGCCTCGATCCCGACCGGACGGGACAGACCCTGCGGCGACTCGGCGATGTGACCGCGCGCATGTACGAGTACTTCGCCACTTGCGATGGCGCATTGTTTGTGGTTCCACACGACGATCTCTGCATCGGCACTGGGCCGGTGGCCGCGCCGGCGTGGTACCGTAAGTACGTCTATCCCCAGTTCGAGAAGGTCTTCGCGCCCGTGAAGGCCGCCGGCAAACCGGTCATCCTAACCTCGGACGGAGACCTCCGCGCGCTCGCCCCCGGTCTGGCGGAGATCGTGGACGGCTTCATCTTCGAATCGGCGACACCGGCGGACTACATGTTCGAAACCTTCGGCAAGACCAAGTGTCTGGTCGGAGGCATTGACGTGCGCAAGCTCACCTTCGGCACGCCGAAGGATGTTGACGCTGAAGTAAAGCGCGCGGTCGACCGCGGTCGCGATTGCCCCGGTTACGTCATCGCCTGTGCGGACACAATTCCGTCTAACGTGCCGCTTGCCAATGTCTATGCATACTTCGATGCGGTGGAGAAGTGCCGGCGGAGATGAGGAGATGGGCGCGCGAAACGTGAAGATGAATCCGATTGACGATCACCGCGACGATAACGGATAACGAGTGGCCGCCGAATTGTCCACCATTACAGGCGCCGTCATCGTCCACCGGGAGCAGCATGAAAGATCACAACAACACCGAAGTCTTCGCGATCTATTTCCCAAGCTGGCATCCGGACCGCCACTATGCCAAGTGGTATGGCGCGGGCTTCAGCGAATGGGAACTGGTCAAGACCACCAAGCCGCTCTTTCCGGGCCACCACCAGCCCAGGCAGCCGTTGTGGGGCTTTTTCGACGAATCCGATCCTGTCTGGATGGCCAAACAGATTGACTTGGCCGCCGACCACGGCGTCACCGGCTTTCTCTTCGACTGGTATTGGTATTCCGGCGAGAAGTTCCTGGAGGCGGCGTTGGAACGCGGGTTCCTCAACGCGCCCAACCGCCAGCGGCTGAAGTTCGCCCTGATGTGGGCCAACCATTCCTGGGGACCGTGGCCGGCAGTCACCGGCCGGCCGGGGTTCGCCAATGTGCAGAACCAGGGGCAGGAGATGTTCCTGGATAACCGGCATTCGCCGGAAGATCTTGAGCGCGTGGTGGACTACTGCGCGGAGACCTATTTTCGCGAGCCCAACTACTGGAAGATTGATGGCAAGCCGGTCTATTCGTTCTTCGATGTGTCCGCGCTCGTGACCCAACTCGGCGGCGAACAGCAGGTGGCCGCGGCGTTCCAGCGCATGCAGCAGCGCGCGCAACGCCACGGATGGCCGGGGCTCTTCCTGCTCGCCAACATCGGCTGCTGCAACGACAACGAGTACTGTTGCGGCTGGAATCGGGTGGAAGGTGCCGGTCGCATGGGATTCGAGGCGGCCTTTGCCTACAACATCGTGCGTTCGCCGCGCTACGCCGCCATCGATCCGGCGCATCCGGTCTACAGCTACGACGAAGTCATGGCATCACACCGGCACTGCTGGCGGAAGATCGCAGAGGGTGGACTGCCGCACTTTCCCAGCGTCACGCGCGGACTGGATGTCAGTCCGCGCTGGCATCGCGGCGTCTCCTTTCCCCTGGACTTCCGGGCGCTGCAGTATGAACCGATCGTCGCGGACAACACGCCGGAGAAGTTCGGCGCGCTGTGCCGGGAAGCCCTGGAGCTTGCGCGCAGGCAGCCGCCTGAGCGCCGGGCGATCGTCATCAACGCCTGGAACGAATGGACCGAAGGCATGTTCCTGCTGCCCGAGGCGGAATACGGCAACAAGCCGCTGGAGGCCCTGCGGGCGGTGCTCTAGGGTCTTAACCGGGTCGTCTTACACGAAGGCGGGGGTCGCCTGGATCGCGGGCTTTCCCAGAGCACGAACCGCAGATTGACGAACAGCAGATTTCAGAATCATGAAGGCAAGAGCCACGCGCGGGACACACTTAACCGCCTACTCTTAACCCCCTACCCTTAAACGGCTCGTCCTAAACGAAAGCCGGGAAAACGCTCAACGCCGAACGCTCAACTCTCAACGCTCAAGGAAAGAATCTCTCACTGAGCGCACAAATGTCACAGAGGATGTAGCTTACGCGAAAGCGACACTTCAATGCGACAGCGGCGTCCCTATTTCGCGCTATTTCGCGTGTTTCGTGGGCATGCGGCGAACCAGTCGGATGTTTCTCCTCGTTTTCCGTAATCGTCGCCCGTAATCGTCGACCGGATTGCCATACTGCCGGCTGCCCTCCGGCCTCGGACCTTCGGCCTTGCCCCGGCGTTCTCCCCACTCTATCCGTTCATTTCGGTTGACGATTACGGGCGGCGATTACGGTTGACGAGAACGGCGACGAGAGCGGATTACGCGCGGGACATGGCGTAGGCTCGCGCCCTGACAGGGATTGACCGTGATGCGGCGGAATACTATTATATCGATATGTGGTGCGGTTGGCGGTTCAGGCCGTGCCGGTCGCGCCGGGTGGCGCGAAGCGGCAGGCAGTCAACTGGAATGACATTCGCGCCGGACGCAACGCGGTAACATATGGGGGACGCCATGAAGGCACACGCATGCGGGATACTGGTACGGAGCGCGATCACGGCAGTCGCGATCGCAACCATATCCAAGGGAGAGGTGTCGTATCAGAACGGCGACACCTGGGTGCTGGAGGGAGCGACGGAGTGGACCAACGCCAACCCGTTCGTCGGATTGGGCACGATCGCCAGCCTGAGCGGCGCCGACACCAACACGGTGTGGGCCCTGATGTGGTACCGTGACATCTGTTATGCCACGCTTGCCTCCTTTCTCAGCTCCCCGGCAGCGCTCAACGTGTTCGTGGATTCGCCGGAAGTCGGTCCCTATCGCTACCCTAACCCCTCTTGGTGCGGCTGTACGACAGATCCGCACGTTTCGCCTATCAATATGGCCTACACACGCCACTATGGCGCGCGCGCGATCGGCGCGGTGGTGTGGGAGAGTCCGGCGCAGGGCACGGTGAGCCTGAGCGGCGAGGCCCGCTACGCTTACGGCGAGTATGCCGCCGGCGCCCTGGCCTTCGGCGTGTTCTATGAAGACGTGAGCGAGGGTAAGTTCCATCAGCTCCAGAAGGGCCTCCTGTCATGGGGGGCGACATCGAACGCGACGTTGAATGCGACCGTCTCGGTGGATGTGGGCGACCGGATTATCTACATGACCCGGGACTATCATCCGACTGATGGTTACGAGTACTTGAACACCACCGGGCCTTCTGGGTACCTGCATCGCTGGTCGCAGCATCGCAATCTGACGGTCACGTATCAGGGCGCGAACATGGACCATGTCGCCGCCGCGCCGGCCTTCTGGTGTCGCGCCGATGTCTGGTGGCGCGCCGACTTACAGGGCGTGAACCCGGCGGAGACCAGCCCGCGCGTGGCGTACGACCGGCGCGACCCCGCCGCGCCGGCGCGTTACTATGCGTATGTGAGCCAGAATACGAACATGCTGGCCAGTCCCACGGGCCTGACAAACGGCGAGGCCTTGACGCCGGCCGGACTGATTCTGGGCGGGGTTGGCGATGCCCCCGCGTACAACATTGGCGTGAAGGACGAGAGCATTTCGTGCCGGGTCGATGGCGGGGTCTGCGGCAAGCCTGCCGTGTGGTTGTTCAAACCGCCCAAGACGGGCGGCTATCTGGTGACGGGAACGGTTGCCTGTGTGTACGGCGATATCGGCAACGTGCACGCGTGGCTGGGAACGGCCGATGTCTCGGACTGGGGCGCCAATCCGATGGTCCAGAACGTCAGAACGCTGTGGGACGCCTCCCAGATGTACAGCACGACCAATCTGTCCGTGAGGGCCGTGCTGACTTCGACCAACTCGGCGATCTTCATGGTTGTGTCCGGCTGGGAGGCGACAGGTAGTCGCAGTTATGTCCTTTCCGACAAGTACCTGGTAATCGAGCCATACGGTTTGGGAACGCTGCTTATCTGTCGTTAGGTGCGATATGTGATCCGGTTGACGATTACGGACGACGATTACGGAAAACGAGGAGACTCTCCCGAATCGTCCACCGTAATCGTCGCCCGTAATCGTCCACCGGAATGTTACAGCATAGGGGGGGAGAAAGGCTAAAGACGGCCAACTCCCCGTAAATCGGACATGAAGACTATCGAACGTTGCGACACAGGCTGGTTAATCCGCGGCGGCGGTCTTGTCGTGGAGCTGAACCGGCGGACCGGGTGTCTCGCGAAGCTGACCATTGGGAACGGTAAGGGATTCGAGTGGACGCATCATGGCGGCGACGTGACCGTGCGCGACGACCGGCTGAAACGCACGTTGGGCCGGGAGGATCTAGAGCAGGTCAGGTGCGCGGTGCGCGAGAACGCGCTGTGCGTCGAGAAGCATTTCAAGGGCGCTCCCTGGCGGCTGGAGGAGACCTACCGTGCCGACCGCGACGCCATCCGGTGGGAGGCGCAGGTCACGTTGGCGCGGGGGGACTTCCGTTCCTGCGAGGTGAGCTATCGCATTGCCTGGCCCCAGCCGCTCTATCCGATGCAGTTCTGGGCCGCGCGCGAAGGCATGCCTTCGGCGCCCCACCGCTTCGCGAACATCGCGCTGGAATACGGCGAAATCACCAGCGGCATCCTCATTCCCGCGCTGGTGGCCTACCGGGCCGACCAGGACGCGGGGCTGCTGCTGGCGATGCCGTTCGATTTCAAAACCCCGCGGTTCCGCTTCATCAGCGCCTACCGCGAGCCCGACCTGCAGGCGAGCTTCGACTGGCTGGCCCTGGCGCCTGGCCGGCCGGCGCGCACGAGCCTGCTGATGCGCGGCACGGGCGGCACCTGGCGGCCGGCGCTGGGATGGCTCCACGAGCGCTACAGCGAGTATTTCGAACCGAGGTCGAGCCTGATCAACGATCTCTGGGGCGGCCACACGGGTGGTTCGCCCGACATCTCGCCGGCGCAGGCCCGGACCATGGCCCGCCTGGGTACGCGCTGGCACGAGCTTCACGGCCATTTTCCCCACTATGGCGAGTATCACCCGGAGGGACTGGACAAGTGGGAACCCGTGCATCAGTTGACCAACTGGCCGGAACTGCACAACGTCACGGTGGAGATGGTGCGGAACTCTCTCCGGAACCTCCACAAGGTGGGGATTGCCGGCTTTCCGTATATCCAAGTCACGGGCGACGGCAACGTGAAGTGCCTTGGCCAGATATATGCTAATTCGCAGGTCCGGGATTGGCATGGCGACCCCATCGGCGACGATGTGAACTGCCAGTACAACTCCGATCCGGCTCTGTCGTTTGGCAAGGACATGACGCGGCAGATTGACGGTATGGTCAAACGCTATCCCGAGATGGATGGCGTGTTTCTGGACCAGGGCTGCTACAACTTCGCGGACACGGCCCACGACGACGGCATCACGGCCATCAATAACCGGCCGTGCTATATGACCGGCCTCAATTACTACCCCCATCTCGAACGGCTGTCGCAGCTGCTCCATCCCAGGAAGGCGATTCTCGCCAACGGACCGCACTGCATCGGGATCATGAAGTACATTGACGGTTTCATGGCCGAGCACTGGGGCTGGCTGTGCGATCTGCTCAAGTGGTACAGCCTGTCCAAGCCCATGTTCTTCTTTCTGTATAACACCGGGGACCGGGACGTCGAGCTGATGTTCCAGCGCTGTCTCGTGCATGCGGCGGGTTACACCAGCTTTCCGAGCGCCTTGCCGTCCAAGCAGATTTACGACAAATACCGCCCGCTGGTGCACCGCCTGTTCCGGCGGCGTTGGGTTTTCGACCCGGACCCGATCGCGCTGCCGGCCGGCGTCAGCGGCAACGTCTTCCGCGGGCCGACCGGCAACCTGCTTGCCGGCATGGCCAGCGACGCGAACCGTCTGCGGGGCCGCCGTGTCGGGGGATGCGGCGTCATGGTCAAGACCGCCGACACCAGCCGGGTTACGCAGGTCACGCTGCAACAACCGGGCGGGAAGATCGCGAAAATCCCGTTCACCAAGGACAAGGGGGCAGTGCAATTCGATGTGCCTGGCGACCTCGTGGCCGCCGTGGCGGAATTGCATATGGGCAAGTCTGGCGGCGGACGCGCGGCCTGGAAGATGGGCTCCGCGAAGCGCGCCGGCGCGGCATTCGGGCAGTGGTGAGGTGCGTGTTGGAACTGTAAACAAGGAGAAATGGGATGAAACGGGGTACGATGACGGCGCTGGCGATCGGGCTGGCGGTGGTCTGTGGGGCAGCCTCGGCGCACGGCGCCACGGCAACGGGCGGAACGGTAACGATCGAAGACGGCTACCAGATCCACACGTTCACGAACGGCGGCACGTTCCAGGTGAGCGACGGCTCCCTGACGTGCGACGCGCTGGTCGTGGCCGGCGGGGGCGGCAGTTCGAGCGATAAGGCGGGCGGCGGCGGGGGCGGCGGAGTGGTCTACACCTCTGGCGTGCCGTTCGCCGCCGGTTCGTACGTGGTCACCGTCGGCGCCGGGGGCGCGGGCAGCGCCAATTCGATCTCCAGAGGCGGCAATGGCGCGAACAGCAGTATCTCCAACAGTGGCCTCTTGATCGAAACCATC
>JAQULY010000112.1 GCA_028718445.1 Kiritimatiellia bacterium | reverse complement strand
CGGCGTGCCGCTCGACTTCGCGCTCGCGTTTTCAAGGCCCGTCCGCGACGCCGTTGTTCGCGTCACGCTGGCGGACTCTCACCTTGACCGCGTCTGGGCGTCGAGGACCTTCGCGGTCGGCAACGTCCAGGAGGCGTCGCTGTCTATCACCAACTGGTTCCTTCCCAAGCAGGCCGCCACGCTCCGCGTGACACTGCTGGAGAACGGGCGCGAACTGGCCGGCGACCGCATGACCCTCTTCCGGCCCGAGGGAAACAGCGTACCCGATTGGTTCGAAGTGCCGTGGTATGGGACGCCCATGACGCCCGTGGGCTGGTACGTGGATCAGACTTTTTACGGATGGCAGGGCCTGACCATGCGGTTCGACGGCGACGCCAGCCGGTTCGCCGGCGCCCAGGAATACATGGTCGCCGGCCTCATCCCCATGCCCTGGGCGCCGCTGGCGAACTGGTATGTCAACAACCAGCGGAATAAGACCTCCGTCGGCTACGGTTTCGACGAAAAGACGCAGTCGAGCTATCCTGACTTCTCGGTATACGGGCCAAAGGCCTACGGCGGCACGGACGCGGATCTCGCCCGCATCAACGCTATCGCCACGGGCATGGAGAAGCGACCCGACGCCGTGCGGGAAGTGATGAAACTATGGAATGGGTTCGGCCGGCCATTCGACTATGGGGTGCAAATCTTTAACCTCGGCGACGAGACTGCACCGGGCATCGACCTGTTCTTCGGCGACTTCGCGAAGCAGGAACTGCAGGCTTTCCTGAAGCGCAAGTACGGGACCATTGGCGCGCTGAATGCCCAGTGGAAGCGGGCGTATGGGGACTTTGCCGAGATTCCCCTGATGACGACAGGCGAAGCCACCGCCAAGAAGCTATACCCGGAAGGGCGGGCTCAGCGCGAGTTCGCCGTGCGCAACTACTTCGACATCCATACCACGATCGGACAGGAAATCAAGAAGCGCCGGACCGACGCCATTTATGGACCAAATTCGGTATCCCTGATCGAGTTTTTGGAGCATCCAGAGTTCACCGGCACCTGGCCGCACGTCTCGAACATCGAGGAACTGGAGATGATCCGGACCATGCGCCCCGACTTTACCTTGATCCCGCTCTACGGGTACGAGCAAAAAAACAAAGGTTATCCGAACGCGCATTTCTGGACCTCGCTCATTAGCGGGATGGCTTGCGGCCATATGTTCTTCATCACCGGAGTCGGCGGGCATGGTTCGCTCTGCGCCGACTATCGCGACCTGCATCCCAACAATACGGTTGGGCGGTTACTGACGGCCTCCGGCCTCGGCGCCCTGGTGCACAACATGAAGGTCAAGAACGGCGAGGTGGCGGTGCTGACTTCGTCGGCATCCCGCGACGCGAACGTGCTGGCGGCGGACTTCGCGACCGCGCACAGCCTGACCACCGGTCCGCTCTTCGAGTACGCGCAGGCGCACGGCATCGTTCTCGACCACTTTACAACCGCCGCCTTGAACCTGCTGCCACGCTACAAGACCGTCGTGCTGGCGGGCTTCGGCGCGGTCTCCAAGGCGGAGGCGGAGGCTCTCGTGCGGTTCGCGAAGGAGGGCGGCACGGTTATTGCCGACATCAATCCCGGCGTGTTCAACGAGGATCTGGGCGTGCCCGAGCGCAACCCGCTGGCCGAACTGTTCGGTGACTTGAAGCCCGCGTCCGTAATGGGGCGGATCGACTTCAGAGGCATGAAGGTCAACGGGGTGGAAGGCTTGCCCACGATGCAGGCGCGGCAGGTTGGTAAGGGCCGTGCCATCCTGATGAACGCCACGCTGGCGGGGATCAGCGCGGCGTACTCGGACCCTGGTAAATTTGCCGCGTTCATGCAGGACTTCACGGCGGACATCGGCATGCGTGCGGGTTTCGCGCACAGCGGTCTGCCGGCCTACGGCTCCATGATCCGGCACAGCGCGGGTCCCGGCTTCGAAATGATCGCCTTCGCCAACGAACAGATGGTCAAGGATGGCAAGGGCGCCGGACGCGTGACTGTGACCTTTCCGAAACGCGGTTACATCTACGAGTGCATGCGGGGATTCGTCCGCGAGGGTGATACGGTGGCGTGCGAGTTCGATCCGCCCTTCAAGTTTTTCACCTGCTTCCCCGAAAGACAGCAACCGCCCGCCATCCGGCTTTCCGCCGGGGAGGCCGAGCCGGGCAGGCCGGTCTGGCTGGACCTGTCGGCGTACCCCACGGGGCGCGTCATGAATGTGGTTCTTCGCGACCGGAAGAACCGCCTGGTGCGTCCGCGCAGCGAGATCAGCGTGCACGAGCGCGTTACGGTTGATGGCATCCGTAAGACTTTCCCGATTCATTTTTCGTTTGACGATCCCAAGGGACGGTACACGCTCACGGTGACGGACGTGGCGACGGGGCTGAAATCGGAAGCCCGGATCCGGTTGAATTAAGAGAGAAAAATGAAGCTCGCCTGGCTGGCATCCCTCTTTGCCTGCGCTATCGCGCTGGCGGAGCCCGAAGTCAAGATTCGATCTACGGGCGGTGAAGTAATCGAGCCTTCGGGCCAGGCTCGCCTGGCGGTGGAAATGATGTTTCCCTTGGAGGAGCGGCCTCTTCTGGCCTATCGCACGCGGCGAGACACGCAAAGCAACGTGTACACGCCGCATCCCACGACGCATCTTGGGTTCAGCCGGTTTGGGCACATGACCTATCTATATCCGGCCTATCGGAACTGTCACCAGTGGAGTCCTCCGGAGAGTGTGTGGTCTGCCAGACGACGAGGCGGTGGAACGGTTACGCAAATCGTCATTCCGGTGTTTGATGGAAAGGAGACCGGCAGGCGGGTGGGCGCTTACTCGGTCCGCGTCGCTCAGGTTCCGGCGTTCAAGGAGTGGCTATTTCTGCGGACAACCTTCGAAGGTGCGTTACCCGAACGCAACGAGTATGTGTTCGCGGGAACATGGACGGCCTTCAGCGAAAGATACGCGGTGCGGCAGGGAGCATCCCGTTTCGCCTACGCAGGCGAGCGGCATTTCGCCTCCTATGGCGATGAGAAGATCCCGGCCGATCTGGACTTCGACGGTTTCGCGGTCTACGCCGTGAACAGCGTGCTGCTGGACCGTGACTTGAACCTGGTTGTGTTTGATCCCGGCCAGTTTGAGAGCAAGACGTTGGACTTCTACTACTTCGTCAAAGGCTTCCAGTTGGTCACGCGGCCGAAAAAAGAAGAGCCCATTATCGCGATTGCCTGCGCCCGATATGTTACGGATACTCCCAGAGCGGATGCGGAGCGGTTCTTTCGCGAGGGCCGGGACAAAGCCGTACGCCGGGCCCTGGCATGCCTTGATTGGGAACCTGAAGTTGAGGCGGGAGCGGCTGAGAGACTAATCGAAAAGGCCCTCGATACCGCCAGAGCCATTCCCGGCGTCGAGTTGAAGGCGCTGGACGAACTGATCTTCTTGCTCCGGAAGGCAGAGTACGAGGGGAATCATAACGCCTATTTCAATTCCATGGACGCATTGAAGAAGATCAACGATGACCTGACCCGGGCCCATATTGAGGCCATGCTGGAAACGGTCCGTTAGCTGCTGAACTGCTCCATATAGCTAAAAAGGTAACAGCTTGACTTGATCGTCCGCGGTGCGACAATGCTTCCGGTACGTCGTGGGCGTGACTCCCCGGAATTTCTTGAACTGGTGAGAGAAAAAGTAGATGTCCCGGTAACCGGATTCTTCGGCGATTTCCGTGATCGTTTTGGTCGTGCCGGTCAGGAGGCGTTCGGCCCGGCTCAGGCGTGAACGCACGATAAAGCCTTCCGGGGACACTCCCGTTACACTCCTGAAAATGGCGGAAAAGCGGCTGGGGCTGTAGCGGGACTGTTGTGCCAGTTCCATGACCGTGGGCATGACGGACGGACTTTCGACAATTCTCAATATGGCCTGGCGTACCATGCGCTCGTGGTGGGGCAGGGCGGGGAGCTTCTCCGTGCCCTGGTCTCGCGTTGTGGCCAGGTCCAGCTCCATCAGAAGCCCGGTCAGCAGGTTGTCCGCCAGCGCCTGGATGCGGGGCGCGCGAGGGGGCCTGGAAAGGCCGTGGGCGGAGAATCCGTAGCAGAGGTTCACAATTCTGCGCATGGTGGTGTCGATGAAGTCCGGATCGGGAGGATCGATAAATTCCGGTGGAAGGTCGGCCGGAGGGGGGATCATGTTACCTTGCCGATCCTTGTACAGGATGCTGGCGTAGTATTGGCTGACGGGATTGTCGGGATCCTGGCGGGCCATGTAAACGGAGTTGGAGCGCAGATAGAGGCACACGCCGGCGCGCAGGGGCACCCACCTTTTGCCCAGCCAGAACCGGCCGATGCCGGATCGGATGAAGACAAGCATGTGATTGTCAGGGCTGCGCCCCGGAGGCTCCCACGTGTGGCCGTAAATCTGACCGGCGGCCCACTTGCTGGGGCCTACCCCATAGACGCAGGGGCGGATGGCTGACCAATCGACCGACATGGCGCCAATGCTAATGTGTTGATGCAAATCGGGCAATGGATTACTGCAAAAAAGACTCTCTCCATTTCGGGCGCTCAGTAATCTATGATTCCCGCAGGTCCTGAGATCCAAGCTCAACCGTTCCGTGTCTTGCCCGGCTTCCGGCTGGAAGCCCCCATGATGAGCGTGGGCATGACTGGCCGAGGCGCGACCCGTTCCTTGCCGTCCAGCAGGGCCATCATGATGCGCAGGCCCTCGGCGGCAATGGCGCGTCCGCTGTTCTCCATGCGCGTCAGCTCGCGCGAGGCGTAGATCGGCAGATCTTCGTTGCTGGCGGTGACCATCGCAAAGCGTTCCGGCAGATTGACTCCAGCCAGTTGAGCGCCCAGCAGCATGGAGCGGCAGATCACGTCATCAAGCAGGATCAACGCCTCAGGGGGATGCCTATCGGCCAGCAACTGTCCGGCCAGGTCCATCCAGCACTTCTCGAAACGCCGCCAGTCGCCGTAATCGAAGGTGCCGCTATCGCCGTAGTTGCGGACGCGCGCGGCACGCGCCTGCAGGTGGCGCGGCAGCCGTTTGATCGCGGCCGGCAGCGAACTGCGGTCCTGCCCGCCGATAACCCCAATATCCCGCCAGCCTTCGTTCAGAAGATGCTCAAGCCCCATGGCGCATGTCTCCTCAAGAGACGCGGTCTTGACGCTGGGCGCGCCGGGCAGGGGGCACATGCTCACATAGGGAATGTTCAGTTCGCGACAGAAGGCCAGCGACTCCCGGCGCACCGCGTAGGAACCGAACGCACCCAGGAGGCGCGTCTGCTGGCGCAGTATCGGCAGGCGCATCCGCAACGCCGCGTCCCGGCCGTTGTTCACGGCCGCTGGAGACCGGTCATCCGGCGTGACCACCATTTCGAGGGTAACCTCGGGATGACGTTCCTGCAGCAGTGCTTCCAGCGCGATGAACCATGAACGATTATAGGCGCCCTCTTCGCCGCGCATGGAGCTGCTGCTGGCGATAAAGGCAAATGTGCCGCCGGCCAGCGGCGCCTCGACGAATATGCCCCGCCCCCAACGCCGCGTCAGCACCCCTTGCGCCTGAAGGCGGTCGTAGGCGATGTCAATCGAGCGTTGCGGGACTTTCCAGCGCCGGCGCAGTTCCTTGTAGGGCGGCATCCTGTCGCCCGGCTTCAGGCTGCGCGCGAGGTCGGACGCCGCCAGATAGACTTCGCCGGGTCGTGACAGGTTGTAGAGTGAGGATGGCATCCCAGAGTTCCTTTCGGCTGGTACAACGGGATAATACTCCGTAGGAATATGTCCATCAATCGGAATACACTATCTCCAATGTCGCTCGCTGCCTCGACGAAACCGGTCTATACTGATGAACTCAGTTGACATGACGTGAGGGTGGTCAAGATGGATAAGGTGCTCGAAAAGATCTACGGTATGAGCGACGCCGACTGCGCCGATTGCGCCCGGCACCTCATGCTGGGCGGCGGCACACGCGGAGGTCCCATGCTGGTGCGCGGCCAGGGGGTGCGTCTCTATGACCGCAACGGCAAGGACTACATTGACTGTACGTCGCAGAGCTGGGCGATGTACCTGGGATACGCGCATCCCGACATCAACCGGGTGGTAGCCGAACAGATGGAGCGTCTGTCCCATGTCCACCAGGGCTTCGACACACTGCCGCGCTTCTACCTGGCCCGCGAACTGACCCGCCTGGCAGGCGGCGACCTGAACCGCGTGTCGTTTACCGTCGGCGGCGGCCCGGCTCTGGAAGCCGCCATGAAGATCGCCTACAAGAACACCCAGCCGTCGCGCGATTTCATCTGCCTCTACGACAGCTACCACGGCACGACGCTCGGTACCATGGGCGCTTCATGGGTCTCGACGCGCGCGTCCGGCAAGCTGATCGGCGGCAGCCGGTACCTGGGACTGACACGGCCTTTCGTGCGCGTGCCCAATCCCTACTGCTACCGCTGCCCGCTGGGACTGAAGCGGGAGAACTGCGGTCTCGCCTGTGCGCGGATGCTGCGGCTGACGCTGGAGCGCGGCATCGCCGGCAATGCCGCCGGTTTCGTCATGGAACCCGTGCAGGCCAGCGGCGGACAGATCATCCCGCCGGCGGAGTATTTCCAGGAAGTCCGGCGCATCTGCGACGACTACAAGGTGCCGCTGATCTACGACGAGATCCAAACCTATGGCCGCATCGGCCGGTTCTTCGCGCACGACCACTTCGGGGTCAGGCCCGACATCATCATACTCGGCAAAGGTTTCGGCGCGGGACTGCCGATCGCGGCGGTGATCGTGTCCGACAAGCTCAAGGGCTTTGAGCCGGATGCCGAGGAGCTGCACACCTTCGCCAATACCTCGGTCGGCCAGGTGGCGGCCGCCAAGCTGATCGATCTGTTGGAGGGCGGTGTCCTGGAGAACACGCGCCGCGTGGGCGCCTATCTCGACCAGGGACTGCGGCGGATACAGCGCGATTTCCCCGAACTGGGCGACATCCGGCAACTTGGGTTGCACATCGGCTTGGAACTGGTCAAGGATCCGGACAGCCGCACGCCCGCTCCCGAGGAGGCCGTGCGGGTACGCGACGCGGCCATGGCGGACGGTCTGATCCTGGGCATGGCCGGGCCGCGGCACCAGGTGCTGAAGATCAAGCCGCCGCTGATTGTGCGGCAGAGCGAGTGCGACGAGATTCTCGACAAGTTCTCCCGGGCAATGCGGGCGGTATGGAGGAAGTAGGCATGGGCTCAGGCTCTTCACGCTGGCGCGAGGCCGAAATCGAGAACATGGCGCGGGCACGGCGCGAACAGGCCGCGCGGCTCGGTATTTTCGATGCCGGCACCTGGCTGGGACGCCCCCAGGGATTCCCGCTGGCGCGAGCGGTCAGGGCCGGCGACGTAGGCGCGATGTGGCGCGACGCCGGCATCGTATCGGGACTGGTCTCGCACTGGCAGGGCAAGACCGTTTCGGCCCAGAACGGCAACCAAGCGCTCGCCGCGGCTTTGCCGGAGCTGCCGACGGGTTGCGGACTCGTCTGGACCGGTCTGCCGTTGCTTCCCGGCGCAGTCGAACCGGCGCCGGGGCTTGACGGCCGGACGCCCGAACGTCCGGCCGGCGTGCGCCTATTCCCCAAGTCGCACGTGTTTCCGCTCGCGGAGTGGACCATCGGGTCACTCTGCCGCTGGATGATGGAACGCAGGCTGCCGTTGTTTATCTGGCATAGCGAACTGGACTGGACGGTCCTGTACTCCCTGGCAAAGGCGTTTCCGGAACTGACGATCGTGGTGGAGTCGCAACCCCAGAAGATTCTCTATCATGTGCGTCCGCTCTTTGCCTTGATGGGGGAATGCCCGAAGGTGCTCGTCGAGACGTCCAATTTCATCGGGCAGGGCGTCATCGAATACACGGTGCGGCACTTCGGCCCGGAGCGGCTCGTGTTCGGGTCGTTCCTGCCGGTGGGCGATCCGCTCGTGCCGTTGGGCATGCTGCTGGACGCCGACATTGCCGAACCTGACAAAGCCCTGATCGCCGGGGGTAACCTGCGGCGGATCTTCAGCGAGGTGCAGGCATGAGCGCGCCTTTCATCGTGGATGCCCACGCGCACGACCACCTGATGGGGCAGTTCGTCGCGGAGCCGACGGGAATCGGTCCCATGCTCGCAATCATGGACCGGCTGCGCATCCGGCTGGCCGTCTCCACCAGCCAGGAGGCCCTTGCGCTGGGCGGCGGACTGGCCGAAGCGCGCCGCATCTTCGAGCAGTCGCGCGGGCGCATCTACTACCTTGGCGTGTTCGATCCCAATCGCGCGGCGGCGAGTCTGACAGTCCTGCGCGAGGCGGTGGGCTGGCCCGGTTTCGCCGGACTCAAACTGCATCCTCCGCTACACGCCGTCATGGCCGACGACCCGCGGTACAGGTCGGCCTGGGAGTTCGCGGCCGAGCATGACCTGACGATCCTGACGCACAGTTGGAGCCTTTCGGACTACAACCCTTCGCAGCGCTTCGCCACGCCGGAGCGCTTCGAGGGCTGCATTCGCGATTTCCCTGGCGTGCGTTTCGTGCTGGGTCACGCCGGCGGCCGCGGCACCGGGCGCGCGGAAGCCGTGCGGCTCGCGAACCGGTACCCCAACGTCTACCTGGACATAGCAGGCGACATCTACTGCCGGGGCCTGATCGAAGAGTTGGCGGCGACGGTTCCGGCGGAGCGTATCCTTTTCGGCTCCGATTACCCGATGATGGATCCGCGCTCGAATCTGACGCGCGTGCTGCTGGCCGCGATCGGTACGGACGCGAAGCGTCTGATGCTCGCGGACAACGCCATCCGCGCGTACCGCCTGGAAGAGAGAGGCGACGCACATGCTGACAATTGACCTCAAGGACAGGCCGGCGTTGGTGGTGGGCGGCAGCCGCGGCATCGGCGCGGGTATCACCGCGGCCTTGTGCGCCGCCGGCGCTCCGACCGTCTTCACGCACACCGGCCGGCCGGCAGCCGGGGAAAGCGTGGCGGAACTCGTGCGGCAGATCCGGGTCGCCGGCGGAGACGTGGCGGACGCCGCGGTGGACGCGCACGACGCCGCCGGCATGACGGCGCTGACCGCGGACATCGTGCGGCGCCACGGTAAGCTTGGAGTGCTGGTCTTCAACGTGGGACAGAATCCGCCGCACTCGGTGGCGGAAACCACCGTCGAGGAATGGAAGCGCATCGTTGACCTAAACCTGACTACGGCCTTTTACGCCGTGCGCGCCGCGCTGCCGCATATGCTCAGGGAAAAGTTCGGACGCATCATCCTGATCGGCTCCTCCGCCGTCTACTCGGGCGGCGGCGGTGCCATGGACTATGCCGCCGCCAAGGCGGGTCTCACCGGCATCATGACCTACCTGTGCAAGACCCATACGCGCGACGGCATCCTGACGAACATCATCCATCCGTGTACCATTCGCACCGATCTGCTCAACGTGCGATACCCCGACGACAAGGCGCGTGCCGCGCTGGCGGCGCAGATACCGGCCGGACGTCTTGGCCGGCCGGACGACATCGCCGGCCTGGCGGCTTACCTGGCCAGCCCGTGGGGCGACTTCATCTGCGGGCAGTCCATTCTCGTTGACGGCGGCCGGACGTTGTTCCGGTGATGCAGGATGCCAACATGAAAGCTAACACTTCGCTGCTCAAGCTCGGCTCCAACCTGTGTCCCTTCTCCCGCCTCAGCGACCGGTTCGTGACGGCGGGGTACTGTCGGGGCTACAAGTTCGAGAAGCAACTGGAGTTGCTCGCCGGCGTCAAAGGCATCTCCGGCACCGGTTATGGCTGGCCCGGAGCCATCAAGACCGGCGCCGCGTTGCGCCGCAGCATGGACAAGCACGGGCTTAAACTTGTCACGCTGGATGTTGACATCTACACGGACGCGCGTTTCAAGCTGGGTTCGCTCACCAACCCCGATCCCAAGATCCGCCGCGCCGCCATCGCGCGCGTCAAGGCGGCTCTGGACGCCGCCGAAGAAGCCGGCTCTCCGGATATCAACCTCTGGCCCGGCCACGATGGCTTCGACTACTTTTTCCAGGGCCACTACACCGATGCCTGGAAATGGATGGCGGAGGGCATCAGCGCCGCCGCGGACTACAACCCGCGCGTGCCGATCAGCATCGAGTACAAGTGCAAGGAGCCGCGCGCGAACACCTACCTCGCCAACGCCGGCAAGGCCCTGTGGCTGGTCTCCAAGATCGCCAGGCCGCAGGTGGGCATCACGCTGGACGTCGGCCATAGCCTGGCCGCACTGGAGAACCCGGCGGAATGCGCCGCGCTGGCCTTGAGCGAGGGCCGCCTGCAGCAGATCCACGTCAACGACAACTATCGCGACTGGGACCATGACATGATTCCCGGCGCGGTGAACGTGTGGGACTTCATCGAGTTCTTCTACTGGACCCGCAAGCTTGGTTACCGGGGCTGGTACTGCATAGATTCATTCCCCTACCGTGAAGATGGCACCCAGGCACTGCAGCGTGCCTCCCAGGTCTGCCACACGTGCTGGAACGTCGCCGGCGAACTCATCGCCGCCAATATCGAGCCGCTGCTGCGCAACCGGGGCCACCTGGAGATCATGCGCCGGCTGTGGAACAGGTTCGCATCGTGAGATGTTGGGACTACCGAAAGTGACGGCCATGACCCCTAAAGAACGCTTTGTCAACGCCTTGACCTTCAAGCGCGTGGATCGCGTGCCCTGCATGGAGATTGCCCTGTGGCCGCAAACGGTGGCGCGCTGGATCGGCGAGGGCGCGCCGCCGGACCTCGACAACGCGCTCATCCTTGGCAACCGCTATTTCGGCCTGGATGGCTACACAGCCGCGCCGATCGACGCCATCGCGCCACGACCGCCTTTCGAGGCGCGGACCCTGAAGGAGACGGACGAGAGCGTCCTGTTTACGGACCAGTTCGGACGCATGCGCGAGGGGCTCAAGGAGAACGGCAAGTACACCAGCGTCTGCATGGACCACTACATCTCCTTCGCGGTCAGGGACCGTCCGAGTTTCCGCGACATGCGCAGACGCTACGAAGGCGCCACCAAGGAGCGTTATCCCGAGAACTGGGACGAGTGCGTCCGGCGGATGCGACAGACCGATCTTCCCATTACACTGATGGACCCGCTGGTGGGAACCTTCGGCTATTACAGCATGCTGCGCAACTGGTTCGGCACCGAACCGCTCAGCTACATGTTCTACGACGATCCGGCGCTGATCCATGAATGCCTGGATTTCCTGACGGAGTTCGTTATCCGCACCGTCAGCCCGGCGCTGCGGGACATCCGCTTCGATTTCTACATGGTTCACGAGGATCTGGCGGGCAAGGGCGGACCGCTCATCGGGCCGGACCTTTTCCGCGAATTCTTCCTGCCCCACTACAAGCGCTTTGTGGGGTTCCTGAAGACGCACGGCGTCGCGCTCGTCATGGTTGACACGGATGGCGACTTCGAGGTGTTGATCCCGCTCTTTCTGGAGGCGGGCGTGGATGGGTTCGGCCCCATGGAGGTCGCCGCCGGCATGGACCCGGTGGTCATGCGCGGGAAGTACGGCCGGAGCTTCAGCATGCTGGGCGGCGTGGACAAACGCGAGATCGCCAGGGGTAGACCGGCGATTGACGCGCTGCTTGCCAGGCTGGAACCGGTTATCCGCCAGGGCGGCTACATTCCCACGATAGACCACTCGGTTCCGCCGGACGTTCCCTTCGCGAACTTCCAGTATTATCTGGAGCGCAAACGCCCATTGCTGGCCGGGTGAGGCCGCGGCCTCACTTCAGACCGTACTTGCGGATCAGGCGTTGCAGGTAGGCGCGTTCGATGCCGGCCTCGCGCGCCGCCTTGGAGACGTTGCTCTTGTTGCGGGTGAGCAGGTCCTGCAGATAGCCGCGCTCGAAATCCTCGATCAGATCGTTCTTGGCATCCTTGAAGGGTCGGTCGGCGGTGAAGGACATCTCGGGCTCGGCGGAGCGTTCGGGACGGAAGCGGCCCAGGCCGAGGAAGGCGGTCAGATCCACCGGACGGTGCGCGGCGTAGAAGGCCACCTCGATCAGGTTGCGCAGTTCGCGCACGTTGCCCGGCCATTCGTGGCGCTTGAGCACGTCCATGGTGGCGTCGAAATCGGCCAACTGGCCGACCGCGTCGGCGCCATGCAGGTCTGTCAGGAAGCGCTTGACCAGCAGCGGCAGATCCTCTTTGCGGCGCCGTAGCGGCGGCAGTTCGAGCTGGACGACCGAAAGGCGATAGTAGAGATCCTCGCGGAAACGGCCGGCGTTGACCTCCTGATCGAGACGGCGGTTGGTGGCGCAGACGATGCGTACGTCAATCTTGCGGATGCGGTTGTCGCCGACGCGGCGGATCTCGCGCTTCTCCAGTACGCGCAGCAGCTTGGGCTGCAGCTCGGGACTGAGATCGCCGATCTCGTCCAGGAAGACCGTGCCGCCGTCGGCGTGCTCGAAGGCGCCCTGCCGGTCGGCATTGGCGCCCGTGAAGGCGCCCTTCACGTGGCCGAACAACTCGCTCTCGATCAGGTCCTTGGCCATGGCGGCGCAGTCAATCACGATGAAGGGTTTTTTGGCGCGCTGACTGTGGCGGTGAATCTCCTCGGCCAGGATCTCCTTGCCCGTGCCGGTCTCGCCCGTGATCATCACCGTGGCGTCGGTGGGCGCGTAGGTCTCGGCCAGGTAAAAGATGCGCCGCATGGCGACACTGCGCCCGAGCATCGTGCCAAAGCTCTCGTTGCGGCTCAACTGCACTTCGCGCTCCTCCTGCAGGGGGCAGAAGACGATGCGCGTTTTGCCGAGCTGGAATTCTGCGCCGGGGTGGAGATAGGCGGTGGCAACCTTCACGCCCTGCACCGTTGTGCCGTTGGTACTGTCCAGATCGCGAATCAGGTAGCCGTTTTCGTCCAGGACGATCTCGCAGTGGCGCTTGGAGATGGTGGTGTCTTCCAGTGAGAGATCGTTCTGCTTCCCTGAACCGATCGAGAAGGCCTCTTTGTTAATG
>JAQULY010000111.1 GCA_028718445.1 Kiritimatiellia bacterium | reverse complement strand
TGCACTGATCGTAAACGCTGAACGTGCTCCTGTTGATCAGCTCGATACGCCAGCCCTCCAGCAACGTCTGTGCTGGCCCCAACAGTTCGACGTATTCGCCGCGAGTTTCATCAGTGGAGGTTGAATAGTAGTTGAACTCGTTGATCCACACGGCGTCCGGCCGGCATGAGTACACGTAGTAGTAGGGAGACCATCCCGACGCCGCATACTGTTGGTTGAGATCAACGGGCCAGTACCAGGAGGGATTAACGAATGAGTTGGTGTCCTGGAAGATGGGGCGGCCCACCAGATTGCTGTAGGTGCCCCAGGCAATGTATTGCACGCAGGTGTCCACCGGCAGAGCCGGGATCGGACTGTTCGTAGGCGTGCGGTAGAGATTCGAGTCCCCATCCCGCTCCAGTTCGATGAGCACGCTGTCGGCGGTGCTGGTTTCGGTCCACCAATTGGTCGCGCCCCACAAGTTGGTACCCGTATGGTAGCTGAGGAACACCTCGATGTTCTGAGGATTCATAATGAACCGGCCGATCTGTACCGCGACCTGGGTTGGTTGATACTCCTGCGGCTGTTCGGGTGTCAGCGTCACGGCAAGGATCTCGTAACCCGCCCGCACGGGTTCGGTCACGAGCACGTTGTCTATGCAGATGCGGTCGCTGTCGTTGGTCGTACCGCAGATTCGCAGCACCTTGTAGTCGGTGTAGTACGCTTCCGGTATGCTGAAATACGCAAAATTCGCGCTCGATACGGTCAGGTTGGTCACCAGGGTCCACTGATCGTCGGGCAAGTCGGCGGAGGCCGCCATGTAAAGCGAGACCACACCCTCCAAACCCGGTTCCCAGACGCGGTACCAGAATCCGATTTCGCCAATGCCCGTGCCGACCATGGGCGTCTGCACATACGGCCTGTGGTCATAGAAAGACTCGTTCGGCGCGGCGCCGTTGGTGGGATCGTTGTTCAGGTAGCAGGTCTGCCCATCGAAACTCCGGTTGGTCTGCAGGCTGGTTACCAGGACGTTATACCCCTGCCAGGTGGTCTCGTCACGAGGCGGGTAGTTGCGCGCGAATAGGTTGTCCACCTTGAGCACGCTATTGCTGTCGCTTTCCGGCTGCACGCTGATCCGGATGCGTCCGGCATAGTCCTCACGGACGGGCACGAAACGGCTGCCGTTCTGGCCGTTGTCATTGGTGTAGACAGCCACCGTAATCCACTCGCTCTGGATGCCTTCCTGGGTATGTTCGACCGCATAGATCGCGCGGCCGCCGGTGACACGGTATGAAAAAGCGATGGACCCGATGCCGTTGCTGAGAACTGGCGTTACCAGCGCCTGGTCCAGCACGGGGTTGGCCCGCGAGCGGTCGAACTGCGCCTCGTTTCCCGTGGATCCGGGAGACGTCCCGACCCAGCCTTCCAGCACGGCCCAGCCGCGCTTGTCAAACAACCATTCGCTCTGCGAGTCATGATTGGGCCAGTCGTAGTATCGGACACCGTCGTCCGTCTGAGCGTCCTGGCTGTTGTCTATGTCACGGGTGTTGGCGCGCCAGGGATATAGCCGCGGATCGTCAACGACCACATTGACGTCACCGTCCATGTAGCGCAACTCTACAAAACTCTCGTTCCACAGGTGGAACTGTTCCGTAAAGTTCACATAGGACAACGACGACACCGTGATATTGGTGTTGCGGACGACGAAGGCTTCGGGATCGGGCATAGTCTGGCCGGGCGTTCGCGGCGCCGTGTAAAGGGCCAGATGCTGCGTCGGCACCAGGCGCGTGCGGCGTTTGCCGCCGCCGGACTCCTCGGTCCAACGATCCAATGTGGGTGCGTCGTCACGCTTTCCGCCCCAGTACCAATTGGCCGGAGCGGAGAAGTCGGTCACGGCCAACGAGCCGCCGCCGGATACGCCGTTGGAGGATACGGAGGGCACGAGGTCGTGGGTCAAGAACCCGATAGTGCCGCCGGTGGTCAAACGTTCCGCCGAGTAATCGTAAATGACCGTAGGAGTTTTCAAGCCAATGCTTTCGGAGACGCGAATTTCGGTGCGCGCGCTGCCGGTGTTGTTAGTTACGCCCACGAAGAGCGTCCTGTCGCCTTCGCTGACTAAATTGCCGTCGTAGACCACGCTGCTGCCGACCAGGTTGGGCGTCGTCATGTCGGCATTCCAGCGCCAGACTTGAATCTGGAGTGCTCTATCGGTCTCGCCAACTTCGGTTTCGTTCGTCTGCACCAGCCGAACCTCGTAACAACTGCTGCCGACATACGCCGGCTGGTAACCTACCAGCACGGAGAAATAGGCCGAGCCAGGCGACATCTCGTTCGCTTTGAACCGCGTTCCCACGTTCAGCGGCAGAGTCCAGCCGAAGCCGGCGGTGTAGAGCGCAAAATGTTGGTCGGTAATGCTGGCGCGCGCGCGGTACGTAAACTTCTCTACACCCTTGGTTATGGTCGTCCCGGTGTTGCCGATGCGGCCGATGGCCGCCTTATCAAGCAGCAGCGCCATATTGGTGCTGGACCTGGACGTCTGGCGGTCCGCGATGACCTTGGCCTGATCCATCACCCAGTAGTTGGCCGTGACCGTGGGAATGTGCAGAAAGTCCGCTGTCGCGCTGTCGTTCTCAAAGTTCTCGAATACGCTCCAACTGCTGTCGTAGGCATCGCCGGGCCAACTGCCGAAATCGAGCGGGAACGTTTCCGCGGAATAGAGACCCACGCTTTCCTCGAAGTAGTCGGGACTCGCCTGCCATTCGTTGAAGTTCTGGTAGACGGCGCGTTTGGTCAGGTAGTAACGGCTTGCGGTGTTGAATCGCGTCATCAGGAAGCCGTTGTATTCCAGTTCGACATGCACGCCATTGGTGGCGCTGACCTCCGCGTCGCCGGAGACCGGCGGGAACGGGAAGTCCTGATTGTTGTCGCCCCAGTAGTTGGTCTCGCTGCTATAGGTCGGGGCGTCTTCGTCGTAGCGATAGAGGCCCCTGTAATACCAGGTGAGGTTGGTGATGCCCGTGACCAACACAAGCCCCTGCCAGTTTTCGTCGCCCACCAGTTCCATCGGCACGGTGGCCTCTTCCGGCGTTGCCTCAACCCACATTTCGCCGTAGACAGAGCGATAGCGACGGATCTCGTATCTCGAATAGGTGTCCGGCAGAGAGGTGTAATTGTTGCTGGCCGCCCAGTAGTTGGGGCTGTTGTTCTCGTTATACAGCGCATTGGTGCCGGCGCCGTCAGGATCGCGCGAATAATAGTAGCCGTCGTAATCGCAACTGTAATAGTAGTGCATGTACCCGTTCTCATGCATCGGTATGACGCCTTCATAGACGCCACCGCCAACGGGCAGCATGTTGGTACTGCTGAAGCCGGCGGGGGAGGGGATGTCCACGGCGTTCGGCAGCCACTGGTACCAGACCTTGACATTATGATTGATGGCCAGGGCATTGGGATTGGAGTCGCTGACGTGGCAACGCATCTTCACGTCCTGGTCGCGTGCGGGATAGCCAGGATTGCG
Source organism: Kiritimatiellia bacterium (assembly GCA_028718445.1). Classification (GTDB taxonomy): domain Bacteria; phylum Verrucomicrobiota; class Kiritimatiellia; order RFP12; family JAAYLN01; genus JAQULY01. The sequence continues at coordinate 9,531 of JAQULY010000111.1, read as the reverse complement.
CAGGCGTTCCTCAATCGTCACGTCGGCCGGAGGGCGCGAGATGACGATGTTGTCGAAGAGTACGGCGCCATCCAGCTTGCCGGGATTGAGATCATATGGGTTCGTGTCCATGCGCACGAAACGAACGCGACGCACGTCCCGGCGGTTGACCACTACGGGAGCGGCGTGGGCGGTGGCAGTACTGCCATAGGGATAGTCCATTTCTCTGACGGTCTCCCAGTCCGCCTCCACGGGTGACGCGTTCGTAGTTATCTGAACTGCCACAACGGCGGACTGCCATTCCTGACGCAATCGTGAAGTGAAATAGATCGTCCCAACGCCAGCGTCATCGAGCGGTGGCGTTTCGAACCATGCGCCCTGAATGCTTCTCAGATACATGTAGGGACTGGCGCCCCCAGACGGGTAGACTACACCCGCCAGGAAGTCCACGCGAACGCCGGTACCATACCAACGGTCGCTACTGCCTGTAACCGTGCAATACCAGTTGGAGGAAGTAGTGCCGCCATCCCGAACCCAACCAGCCACTCCGCCCAGATGGAAGTCGGTATACCGCCGTTCGCCCGGCACGCTCGCCACGGTGTAGCTGCCGATGGCGGTGGTCGCGGGGCTGACGGCGCCATCGCCGGTGAAATGACAGACCACGCCATACTCCGCTCCGCCCTCGACCAGCGGCGTGATCTGCCCGCTGTAGGTGTTGCCGCTCACCCACGTCATGGCGTTGGTGGTCCACAAGTTGGTCTCCGCGCCGGCGGCCAAGGTGCGGAAAATCAGGTTGACCGACACGATCGTGGCCTCGGCGTTGGTGATGGCGTCCACGGTAATGGTCACCGGTACCCCGTTCTCCACGGGCGAATTGGTGGGATTCCGCGCCAGGTTGGTCAGGTTCACGGTGGCCGCGCCGTGCAGCAGCAGGGGCATTACCAGCGTGGCGGCCAGCGTTTGAGAGAGTCGTCGGGCATCCGATTTCATGGCGTGGTTCTCCTCTATCCGGTATCCACTATAGGGTAACAAAACGACGGGGATAACAAAAGACAAAATGGCGGCAAAATGGCGGCAATGACAACGGCAAAAACACACCAGCAATGACAACTTGACGCGCCGCGCGGCGCAGGCCATATTTGACGCCATGACGCCAACGACGGGCACGGTGCGGGCGCGCCTGGTACACCTTGAGGTGCGCCCCGGCGCGCCACAAGACAACACGGACCGGATGCTGTCCCACATCGCTGCGGCACGCTCGGCCGGCATCCAGCTACTGGTCTTCCCCGAACTGGCAGTTCCAGGCTGTCTGCTGGGCGACGAGTGGGACCGCCCCGCATTTCTGCGCGAGTGCGAAACCTGTGGCGCGGAACTGGTCGCCGCGTCCGACGGACTGGTCCTGGTCTTCGGCAACGTGGCGGTAGACTGGCAGCGCCGCAACGAAGACGGCCGCGCGCGCAAATACAACGCCCTTTTCATCGCCGAGGATCGCCGTCTGCTCGCCCCCGAAGGCTGCGAGCGGGCCTTCTGCGTCAAGACGCTGCAACCCAACTACCGCGCCTTCGACGACGACCGCCACTTCTACGATGCGCGCAAGCTGGCCGCCGAGGAAGGCCGTCCGCTGGAAGCGCTGCTGGCGCCGGTGCGCACAACCCGCGCCGGCCGGATCGGCGGCCTGCTGTGCGAAGACGCCTGGGACAGCGACTACAGCTTCTCCCCCGGTCGCATCCTGGCGGCCAGGGGAGCCGACCTACTGGTCGTTGCCAGCAGTTCTCCCTTCACGCGCGGCAAGCAGTCCAAACGGCATCGCGTCTGCAGCGCCCTGGCGCGAGCCACGCAACGCCCGCTGCTCTATGTCAATGCCGTGAGCGTGCAGGATATCGGCAAGACGGTCTACACTTTCGATGGCGGCAGCGCCATCTATGACGGCCAGGGCGGCGTGGTCGAGGCAGCTCCCGACTTCGCGGAGGGTGCGTTGACGCTGGACGTGCCGCTTGACCACGGTCACTTCGGACGAAATTGCAGTCAGGAAGGCGATGGCGTGGACCGCGTGGCAAAGTCCATGCTATACGGCATACCGGTGCTGATGCAGCGCCTGCAAATACGCCGTGTGGTCGTGGGCATATCGGGCGGCATTGACTCAGCCGTGGCCGCGGCGCTCTACGGACGCATCCTGGCGCCGGAGGACCTGCTGCTGGTCAGCATGCCAGGCCCCTACACGTCACCCATCACCGGCGGTCTGGCGCGGGCCCTGGCCGGCAGCCTTGGCGCCCGTTATGCCGAATTGCCGATCGGCGCCAGCGTCGAACTGACACACGCGCAGTTCGCGGCGCTGGTGTCCGAGGGCCCCGACGGAGGCACGCGCGGCCAGTGGACGCTGAGTGGCGCGGCGCTGGAGAACGTGCAGGCGCGCGACCGCGGCAGCCGTCTGCTGGCCGCCGCCGCCGCGGCTTTCGGCGGAGTGATCTCGTGCAACGCTAATAAGTCCGAGATTACCGTCGGCTACGGTACTTTGTACGGCGACATCCTGGGCTGGCTGGCCTGCATCGGCGATCTCTGGAAGGGAGAGGTTTTCGAGCTAGGGCGGCACCTGAACGAGGCTATTTACGGACACGAAGTCATTCCCTCAGGCACCTTCGGCCTTACGCCTTCAGCGGAACTAAGCGCTGCGCAGGCGGTCGAGAAGGGCCTGGGCGACCCCTTTGTCTATCCCTACCACGACAAGCTCTTTCGCGCCTGGGTCGAACGCTGGGAGCGCGTCTCTCCGGAGGAAACGCTGGGGTGGTATCTCGATGGCGTGCTGGAACGCGAGATCGGCTACGAAGGGTGCGTCGCCGAGATCTTTCCCGACACCGCCAGTTTCGTAGCGGACATGGAGCGCTGGTGGTCGCTGCATCAGGGACTGGCGATCGCCAAGCGTCTGCAGGCGCCGCCGGTGCTGGCCGTCAGTCGGCGGGCGTTCGGTTTCGACCTGCGCGAAGCGCAACTCGGGCCACGCTATACCAGCCGCTACTTGAAACTGAAACAACAGGCGTTGGGGCAGGGGCAGCGGTAGGCGGGAGCGCGACGTTCAGCGTGCGGGTGTGTGAGTATGTGAGTGGGAGGTTGGGAGGGTGCACGATGCAGGCAAATAGCAGAAGTCTCTGTTTCTGGAGCGTTTCCCTGGCAGTCTGGACGGCTGTGGGCACACTGCGAGCGGCGGAAGTGGGAGTGCCGGCGGAGTTGCTTTCCGCCTACGTCTTCCGCGGCGAGACGCGCAACCCCGGCGCCGTCCTGCAGCCGGCCGTGGAGATCTCAGATCTGGCGGCGGAGGACCTGGCTCTGCGCTGGACGCTGGGCGTGTGGGGCAATCTCGATCTCGCCGATGACGACGGACGGCTGCAACAGGGTGAGTTCTCGGAGGTGGATCTTTACCTGACCGCCCATCTGCCCCTTCCGGTCAAACCGCTAAGCATCCATGCCGGCTACTGGGAGTACCTATTCCCCGGACGCGAACACGTCTTGACCACCGCGACGGGCGAGGAAGAGACGCTTTCGGGCGACGCCAACCGCGAAGTCAGCATCGGCCTGGCAGCGGACTGCCTGCTCAACCCGGGCCTGACCGTTTACTACGGCGTCGGCGGCGACGTCGAAGCCGATCTGTATGGCGAACTCGACCTCTATCAAGAGTACGCGCTGACGCCCGACCTGGGGCTCTCCTGCGGCGCCCGCCTCGGCTACCAGCGCAACGACGCGGGCGCCGACGGATTCAAGCACCTGACGCTTTCGGTGGGTTGCTACTGGCGCGTGCTGAACCTAGGGCTGGACTACATCCGCGCGCTGGATGACGACGTGCTGGCAGATGCCAGCGATGGCGGTCCCTACGACGTCGAACTCGTCGGGCGGGCGGGCATCGTCTATCGCTTCTAGAACGTCCGAACCGCCTCGACAGGCGCCGCCAGCCCCGGTATCGTATCGCGTCATGGAGTACCTCAGCACACGCGGCGGCGACGCGCGGCGGCGCTTTCGCGACACCGTGCTTACCGGGCAGGCGCGCGACGGCGGCTTGCTGCTGCCGGCCGAGATTCCGGATGCGCGCGACCGCCTGCCGGCCTGGTCACGTCTGGCATATCCGGACCTGGCCTTCGAAATCATGCGGCTTTTCGCCGACGATCTGCCGCCCGGGGTGCTGCGCGCCCTGATCGCCGGCGGCTGCGCCGCCTTCCGCCATCCCGAGGTCACGCCCGTGGTGACGGTCGGCAGGCTGCACATGCTGGAGCTATTTCACGGCCCTACGTTGGCCTTCAAGGACGTGGCGCTGCAATTCCTGGGCGCGCTCTTCGAACAACTCCTGTCGGAAACGCGCGCCGAACTCAACATCCTCGCGGCTACCAGCGGCGACACCGGCAGCGCCGCCATCCAAGGCGTGCGCGGTAGACCGCATCTGCGCATCTTCGTGCTGCATCCGCATGGCCGCGTCAGCCCCATCCAGGCGCTGCAGATGACCTCGGTGCTCGACGACAATGTCCACAACCTGGCCGTGGAGGGCACCTTCGACGATTGCCAGAGCATCGTCAAGACCCTCTTCGCCGATCTTGCCTTCCGCGACCGCCACTGCCTGGGGGCGGTCAACTCGATCAACTGGGCACGCGTGCTGGCGCAGATGGTGTACTACTTCTACGCGGCCTTTCGCGTGATCGAGCGCACGGGCGCGGCGCGCGTCAGCTTCAGCGTGCCGACCGGCAATTTCGGCGATATCTTCGCCGGCTATCTCGCCTGGCGCATGGGCCTGCCGGTCGCGCGCCTGCTGCTGGCCACCAACGAGAACGACATTCTGGCGCGCTGCTTCGAGAGCGGTCTCTATCGCGCCGGTCCGGTGGCGCCCACGCTCAGTCCCTCCATGGACATCCAGGTGGCCAGCAATTTCGAGCGTTATCTCTACTACCGCGCGGGCGGCGACAGCGCCCAGGTGCGCGCCTGGATGGAGCAGTTCCGGCGCACCGGCGAACTTCGCTTGACCGCCGGCGGCGCGTCCCTGGACGATCCCGTGCTGCGCGCCGGACGCGGCGATACCGAGGCCACCCTGGCGACCATCCGCTCATATTGGGAACGCCACCGCTATCTCCTCGATCCGCACACCGCCGTGGGTGTTTACGTGGCGGAACGCAACCTGGACAGCGCCGTGCCGACAATCTGTCTGGCCACGGCCCACCCCGCCAAGTTCGGCGACGCGATCCGGCGCGCCACCGGCGCCGACCTCGCGCGCCACCCGATCCTCGATGCCTTGCCGGGATTGCCCACGCGCGTCACACGCCTGCCCGCCACGCGCGATGCCGTCGCTGGCTATCTCGAGGCGGCGTTGGTTGCCAGCTTTTTTCCCAAGGCGGTCAGATAGTCTGCATAGCTGCGCCGTTGGGCCGGCAGGGCCACATAGGGATTCTGGAGCGCATTGGTCGCAAATCCCTGTTCTATGAGCAGGGCTCCATCGAAATCGCCGTTCTGTCGTAACTCGTGTGCCCGACCAAGGTTGGCGGCCCCTGTGAACGGATAGGACCGAGTCGGCTCCAAGAACTTCTTCATCATCCGGATCGCCTCGGCGATCTTCCCGTTCCGAACCAGCAGGTCTGCCAGACGGGAATGCGCTTCGGGTGAATATGGATATATCTCGATGGCCTCGCGGAAGGCATCCTCTGCGTCGGTTGTCATCTGGCGGATCGCATACACCCCAGCCTGCGCGGTGCGACACTTCGATATCGCCGACCGTAATGCCAGAGACTGTTCGAAACAGGGATGTGCCTGCAGTGTGCCTATGAACTGGCGCCAGAACGCCCGGCTCGAATCCACGGTTGAACGTGGAATCTCTTTGAGTGGTTCCGAAGCCAAACGCAGAATCGGTCCATGCGGCTCCAGATACGTATTCATCCAAGGAATCGCATAACTTTCCTCCACGAACATGGAATGCTGCCCTCTGTTGCTCTCGAAAATCGCTCGTGCCAGGAGGCCGTTGATGGCCATCACTCCTTCGACGCCCGTCACCTGCACGCGGCCACTCTCGATCCGTACACCCGCATTGCTCGGCGCGCGGCCGGACCGGATATCTTCAATGTACTTCATGAACGCCGCCTGCGACTCGTTGGACGAGGGCAGCTTGATCCGGTTGCCCCACCGATAGCGCGCATAATCCATGTACGTGTTATCCGCCAGCGCGTTCTGGGTCAGAATGATCACGTCGGGCGAGCCGTCCGTGTCGCGCACGGCGGTGGGGATGAATCGCCCTGGATCTGTGCCGCCGAAATAGATGCTGTTCGTCGGCATGTCGTCGAAGATGGCCTTGGCGTAGGCTCGCCACAACTCTACGCTTTCGCCTCCCTGGATCGCTTCCACGGCGCCAAAACATTCCAGCAGGTACTGCCAGATCGCGGTCTGCTGCTCGGGCACGGGATTCGTCGAGTCGGCGTATTGGTGTGCGCCGGGCCGGATACCGGCGTTATACCGCTCGTACGCATCGGCCCAGCGGCCTTCCATTACCGCCGCGAGGTAGTCTTCGTACACCTTCGGCATCGGCAGATTCGCGGCCTTGGCGTGTGCTTTCGCCTGTTCGTTCTTCACGCGTCCGATCTCGCGGCACAGGGCCGATGTGGCGGGATGTACGTCACCGGCGCGCGCGGTGATTGTGACGGCTATGGTCACAGACCCGATCGCCAGAAGTCCGAAATGTATCCTGCTTTGCATGGCATTGTCCTTTGTCTGTCATCTTTCGCGTCTATTGTTTGGCCCTAACCACCACATTGTTTACCATGAGGTTCAGATGCGCGTTGCTGAAGCAGGCCATCAACATGTTTGCACACTGGCGGTTGGTCCATTCCGATGCTCCGGGGGGGGCCGACAACGCCGATCCGCCTCCATTTGGCGCCGCCGAGGTCCGGAAAAGAAGGTGTTGCCAGCAGGCTGCGCCTCCCAGCAAGACGAGCAACAGTGCGGCTGCGGCGACCAGCCTGCGTAACCGTGGACGCGACACGCGGGCGAACGTGGACGCACGGTTCACAGGTACTCGACCGGCAGCGACCAATCGGGCGCGGATCTCGGGGTTGAGCGCACGCCGGTTCAGCGCGGGAGCGAGCATGGACGTGAAGCGCGACCTGGCATTGCATTCGCCCGCCAGCCAGTCGGCGCACGCCGCACAGACTGCCAGGTGTCGCTCCAGCCCGGAACGAACCTTCGGGGGCAGAGTCCCGTCAACATACTCCGCCAGTTCGGTCTGACATCGTTTGCAGTTCATGGTCTTCTCACCTCACTCAGTGCCCTAAGACGCAAATGGGTTCAAACTACCCGGAACGAGTACGCTCATCTGTTGCCGGGCATAAAACAGACGCGACTTGACCGTTCCGGGGCTGACCCGCAGACGAGCGGCAATGTCCGCGATCGGCAACTGTTCGCAGTAGCGCAGTGTCAGGACGGCGCGGTGTTCCTCGGTGAGCTTGCGCATGGCCGTCAGGAGAGTCTCCGAGGCGGTTTCCCCATCCAAGGTCGCGCCCGCGTCGGCGCCGCGAGTCATGCACTCCGGCGGGCTCTCCGTCAGGAAGATCTGGCGCCATTGACGGCGTTGCTGCCGCACGACGTTCAGCAGGATGCCGTAAAGCCAGGTGTAGAGTGACGAATCCCCCCGGAACCTGGGCAGTGTCTTTGCCAGCCGCAGGTAACTCTCTTGCACTGCGTCCTCTGCGTCGCGGTCATTCCTGCACAACAGACAAGCGGCGCGGTACAGACGGTCGCCCATGCTCTCCACCAGCGACTCCCAGGCGGAAGGGTCGCCGTCGCGGAGTTGCCGGATGAGGAGGTGATCTTCCATATGTATCTTCTGTGTCGTAAACCAGGAAATGGTTCAAACCCCAAGAAGGCCCTCCATGTAGTTGTTGCCGACCGGCCCAAGCTGGTAACATATGCCGACAACCATGGAAAAGCCCTTCTATAGTCTCAAAAAAAACGATACGCCGGCCGTGCGTAAGCTCAAATTCATCGGCTGCGAAATCGTCTATCGCGAGGCCTGCTATCTGGCGGCGACCTCGCCCATCCGCGTGGACGTGGAGTTCCTGCTCAAGGGGCTGCACGATGTGCCTCGCCAGGATATGCTGCAACGTATCCAGGCGGCCGTGGATGCCGTGCCCACCGACATGGGCTACGAAGCCATCATCCTGGGCTATGCCCGATGTAACGACGGCCTGGTCGGCTTGACCGCCCGCACGCTGCCGCTGGTGATTCCGCGAGCGCACGACTGCATCACCTTCTTCTTCGGCTCGCGCGCGGCCTACCAGAAGCACTTCGACGAGCACCCCGGTACCTATTACATGACCACCGGTTGGGCCGAGCGCAACGATTTCGGCGAGGGCGAAGGTTACTCCAAGCCGGCCTACGGCATGGAGGGCGTGATGGCCAGGCTGGGGCTGACGGAGTCGTACGAAACCATGGTCGAGAAGTACGGCAAGGACAACGCCGACTACATCGTCGAAAGCATGGGCGGCTGGAAGAAGAGCTATACGCGCAGCCTCTACCTCGAGATGGACATCTGCGACGAACGGCGCCTGATCGAGGAGGCGCGCGCGCGCGCCGCCGAGAACAACTGGGAATTCGAACTGCGCCAGGGCGACCTATCGCTGCTGCGGCGCCTCTTCAGTGGCGATTGGAACGACGACTTCGTCATCGTGCCGCCGGGCGGCAAGCTGGTCGCACGCCAGGACGCCACCGTGCTGGACGCGGAGCCCGTCCCGCCGACCGAACCTTGATCGGGCCGATGCGTCCCATTCAACGACTCCCGCTTTGCGGAAGCCGCGCCAGCCACAAACCGGAAGAGCGGTCGCTGACGGAGTAGCGCCCTTCGTCGTCACGCAAAGTTGGGGTTTACGGCTCCCGTTCCAGCACCAGTCCGGTGCGCGCCGGCAGGTAGATCTTGATGCGCTGTACGCGCTCGCTACCGACGACCTCATCGTAGACGGGATACTCCTGGCGCTCCTGGATGCGGCCCTGTCCGCCGAAGGCCACACGGTCGCTGTCGAGTACGCCGCGGTAGCTGCCGGGCGGCACCAGCAGCGGGAAATCCGCCAGCGAACGACTGGCATGGAAGTTGATCGCCACGATCAGCCCGCCGCGTTCAAAGGCCAGCACCTTGTTGACATCGTCGGCCAGCAGGCGCACCGGTGCCGAAACCTCCAGGGCACGTCGTGCCGCGAAACAGGCGAGCATCGCCGCGTCGAACTCGCCCAGGCAATGGAAGTAAAGACCGGGATCGTCGCGCAGATGCCATTGACGGCGGGCATGGTGGAAGGAGTGGTTGTTGCCCTCGCGCGGGAAATCCACCCACTCCGGATGGCCGAATTCGTTGCCCATGAAGTTCAGGTAGCCATGCCCCGCCGTTCCCAGCGTAGCCAGACGGATGAGCTTGTGCAGCGAAACGGCACGGTCGGTCGTCAGGCTGTGCGCGCCGCGGTGCATGGCGTCGTAGATGGCCGCATCCATCATCTCGAAGAGCAGCGTCTTGCCGCCCACCAGCGACTGGTCGTGGCTCTCGGCGTAATTGAT